>JAIVGT010000119.1 GCA_020201485.1 Halobacteriales archaeon | reverse complement strand
GGTCCTGCTCGCGCCGCTGTTCCTCGGCTTCGCCGCCTGCCTGCGCGAGGTGCTGGGCGCCACGCCGCGCGGGCGCTTCCTCGCCGGCCTGGCGTTCGCCGCCGTGCTCATCGAGGTCGCGCTCCTCCTCGTGCAGACCTCGCTCGCGGCCGCGATGACGGCCCTCGCGCCCACCGCCCAGCCCATCCTGCCGCTGTTCCGGTCCTGGGACCTCCTGTACAACGGCGCGGCGGACGGCGTGGAGATGGTCTGGCTCGGCCTCTTCGGGCTTGCCGCGGTGAAGGTCGCCGGCTTCCCCCGCTGGTTCCCCGCCTTCACCCTGGCCGCGGCGGCCCTCCACGTCCCGCTCGTCTTCGGCGTGCTCCTCGGCCTGGGCAACGCGCCGCACCTGCTGCTCTACCTCCCGTCCATCGCCTGGTGGCCCATCGTCATCGTGAGCCTGGCCCGGCACGCTCGCGCCGACAGCGCCATCCCCACGCGCCGAGCGACCCGCATCGTGCCCATGCAGGCCGGGAAACCCTGAAGGCACGGCAGGCGCGTGCCCCGCCGTGGACGAGCTGGACTTGCGCATCCTCGGCAGCCTGGCGTGGAAGCCGGGCGACCCGACCCACATGGCGCGCGGCATCCTGCGCCCGTGGGACATCGCGCGCAGCCTGGGCGTGCACGGGAACACGGTGAAGACGCGCCTGGAGGAGATGCGCGCCGCGGGCGTGCTCATGGGCGTGTTCCTCGTGCCCGTGGCGCGCTTCGGCTCCGTCACCGAGTCCGGCATGTTCTGGTTCGAGTTCGAGGGCCCGCGCGAGAAGAACGCCGCGTTCGAGGCGCTGAAGGGCCGCAGCGACATCAACGACGTCCACACCTACGTCGGTGGCACGCTGCGCGTCGCGGTGCTGGCACGGCACGGCGAGCCCTTGGAGCAGGCCGGGCAGCGCGTCGGCCAGGCCATCGGCGCGCGCGAGACGCGGCTGTTCTACCGGCGGGTGGGCAGCCGGGCCACGGTCGATGCCGGGCCGCGCCGCCTCACCCCCCTCGACCTGCGCATCATGATGGCCATGGTGAACGACGCGCACCGCCCGTTCGCCGAGGTCGCGGAGGAGGTGGGCGTGACGCAGAAGACGGTCCGCTCCCGGTTCTCCGCCATGCTGCGCGCCCCCGTGTTCGCCATCATCCCCGGCACCGACCTGGGCAAGGTGCGCGACCTGCTCGCCTTCGAGCTGGCGGTGGAGTTCGACGAGCCCGAGCCGGCGAGCACGGCGGCGTTCATCGCCCGGTTCCCCGAGGCGTTCCAGCGGGCCGCGCACTCCGCCGAGAACGTCTACCTCTTCCTCGCCGCTCGCGACACGCGCCAGGTCGAGGACTACCTCCTGCGCGCCCAGTCCTTCCCCGGCGTGCGGCGCGCCCGCGCCCTCCTCGTGCGCGAGACGTGGACGAACAACGAGAACATCCTGCGCGTCCTGCGGGAGCGCCTGGCCGAGCTCGAGGCCGAGGGCCTGCCCGCGTAGTTCCGGGATCGTGCGCGCCCGGCACCCGCCCCGAGAACCCCGGCTCCCCCGGTTCCATTTCCGTGCCCGGCGCTGACACCAGCGCTAAGTCCCGCCCCGGCCTTGCTCCGGCCATGCGCGGCTACTGGATGCTGAACGACATGCACCTGCCCCGGCCCGTCAGCCCCCTGGCAGCGACCGTCCTCCTGCCCGCGGTCGAGGCTGGCCAGCAGGCCGCGTTCCGCACGTACGGCGGCCCGGCCGAGGCGCGCTTCCAGGTCGTGGACGGCTGGGTGTACATCGGCTTCGACGAGGCTCCGACGAACGGTCCGCCGAGCCCGGCGCAGCTCGCAGCGAGCCAAGCCGCGTTCGCCACGCTCGTCGCGCGCTGGCAGGGCAGCCTCCTCCCCGAGGTCCAGCGCCTGCACGAGCAGTCGCGCTCCCTCCAGCCCCGCTCCGCGTCCGAGGCGGCCCGCGCCGCGCGCCACGAAGCGGACATCCTGCGCCGGCTGCACGTGGTGCACTTCGAGACGTGCGCCCCGCTGCTGGGCGCGGTCCTCGGCTTTGAGATGATGCTGGCGCATGCGGGTGTGCCCGACGCCGGGGCGAAGGTCGTGGCCATGTGCGAGGGCGCGCCGAACGCCATCGGCGAGCTCGATGATGCGCTGCTCGAGCTCGGGGCCCTGGCGGAGCAGGACGCGGCGCTCGCCGGCCTCGTCGAGTCGCAAGACGCGGAGGGCCTCGTGGCCGCGCTCGGCGCCCACCCGGGCGAGGCGGGGGAGCGCTTCCGCGCGCTCTGGCCGAAGCTGCGCGACCGGCCGCACGCCGTGGACCTCTTCGAGCCGACCTGGGGCGAGGACCCCACGCCCTTGTTGCGCGTCTTGGCCGCGGGCAGCGCCGGCCGCAAGCAGCGCGAGGCGGCGAAGGTCGAGCAGCAGGCGCGCCGCGCGGCGGCGGAGCGCGACGTGCGCGCCCACCTGCCCCCGCCGATGCGCGGGCCGTTCGAGGGCCTGCTCGCCGGCGTGCGGGTCGCGTGGCCGCTCATGCAGACGCACCACTACTGGATCGACGAGCTCAGCTCCGGCCTGGCGCGCGGGGTCTTCCTGCGCTGCGCCGAGCACCTCGTCGGGCGCGGCCTGGCCGACCGGGAGGAGGTCGTGTTCCTCCGCCTGGACGAGGTCGTCGCGGCGCTCGAAGGCACGCCCCTGCCCGCGGGCCTCGTGGAGCAGCGCCGGCGGGAGCGCGACGCGCACCTCGGCGTGCGCCCGCCGCGCGAGCTGGGCACGATGCCGCCTGGGCTGGCGCAGGACCCGATGCTGTCCCGCTTCTTCGGCAGCCTCCGGGCCAGCCCGCCGGGCGATGCGGTGCTGCGTGGCCTGCCGGCGAGCCCGGGAAAGCTGCGCGGACGCGCGCGCGTCGTCCTCGGCGAGGGCGAGCTCGGCCAGCTCGAGGCGGGCGAGGTCCTCGTCGCCCTCACCACCGAGCCGGCGTGGACGAGCGCCATGGCGCGCGCCGGGGCCCTGGTCGCCGAGACGGGCGGCATGCTGTGCCACACCGCTATCGTCGCCCGGGAGTACAGCGTGCCCGGCGTGGTCAGCGCGCGCGGCGCCACGCAGCGCATCCGCACGGGCGACCTCGTCGAGGTGGACGGCGAGGCCGGCACGGTCACCCTCCTCGGGTGAGGAAGCCTTCTTGCCCATGGGCCGCGCTCGCCCCGCGTGCCCACGGTCGTGGACCTCTTCGCCGGCAGCGGCGGGTTCAGCCGCGGCTTCGCCCAGGCGGGCTTCACCATCGTGGACGCGGTCGAGCTGAACCCTGCCCACGCCAGCGCCTACGCGCGCAACTTTCCCGAGGCCAAGGTCCACAACGAGGACATCCGCGAGACGCCCGCGCTCGGCCGGCCCGACGTCCTCATCGGCGGCCCGCCGTGCGAGGCCTTCACCGGGGCGAACGCGCGCCGCGAGCCGGACGCGAAGGCGCGCCTGTACAGCGACGCCCGCGGGCAGCTCGCGCTCGAGTTCGTGCGGCTGGCCGAGGCGATGCGGCCCCGCGTGCTCGTGATGGAGAATGTGCCCGGCGTGGCCCAGGGCGCGCTGCGGTCCTGCTTGCAGGACGAGTTCCGCCGCGCCGGGTTCCCGACGCTGTTCTTCAACGTGCTGCGCGCGGAGGAGCACGGCACGCCCAGCCGGCGCGAGCGCATGTTCGTGAGCAACATCCCGCTCGGGCCCAAACCGCAAGGCGATGCGCCGACCGTGGCCGAGGCGCTCTTCGACCTGCCCCCGCCCGGCCCGAGCCCGGCGAACCACGCCGAGGTGCCCCTGACGCCAGAAAAGCAAGCAAAAGTCCGCCGCCTGCGCCCCGGCCAGTCCCTCGTGCGCTACGGCAGCGCGAGCGGGCGCGGGCTGGGCAACTGGCAGCGCCTGTACCCGGACCAACTCGCGCCGCCCGTGCTCGGCCGCACGCGC
>JAIVGT010000118.1 GCA_020201485.1 Halobacteriales archaeon | reverse complement strand
GCCTTGGAGCGCGTCGGCGATGCCGAACAGCTCGCCCTTCTTCTGGTCGGGCAGCTTCACGCGCACGTAGCCGGTCTCGCCGATGTGCTGCTCCCGGCCGGCCTTGCCGCGCGGGCCGCGGCCCTCGCCGGCGGGCATGGCCCCTTCCGGCACGGGCACAGGGATCTCGGCGGCGGGGATCTCGGCGACCGGGCTGTCGGGGTCGATGGGGATCTCGCCCTCCGCCCCCTCCTCGCCTTCCGTGGCCTCTTCGCCCTCTTCCCCTTCCTCGGCCTCCTCGGTGCCCTCGGCGACCTCTTCGTCGTCTTCCTTGGGCTTCTCCGGGAGGTCCAGGCTCATGTGCGCCGTCAATGAGGATGGCCCTATTTAACGCTGAGCCAGTGCGCGGCGGTCGTTCTCACAACGCCCCGCGGAACATGTGGCCGGTGGTGAGCTTCAGCGTGCGCGCGTCGTTGAGCTTCGCGTTGAACGGCCCGGGCTGGTACGTGCCCTGCTGCCAGGCGTCCAGCCCTTCGACGTGCGCGCGCGTCACGGCTTCGAGGTTCGCCGCGTTGAGGCCCACGGCGTGGATGCGCAGCACGTCGAGCCGCGCCGGCATGAGCTCGTTGAGCCGGTCGAGCATGGCCAACTCGCGGCTGTTCATCATGTGCATGCGGCACTTGCCGTCGGTGACGAGCGGGAACACATAGCCCTTCTCGTCGCGCAAGGCGTACTGCGCGCGGCGGCACGGCACGTGCTTGCCCTGCGTGTAGCAGCCCTCCACCGCGCCGATGATGCAGTGCTCGCTGATCATCAGGTGGAGCTGGCCGTGGATGACCGCCTCCAGGGGCAGCGGGCTCGTCTTGCGCAGCTCGGCCATCTGCTCCAGGTTCAGCTCCGGGCTGAGCGCGACCGCGCCCACGCCCATGTCGCGGAGCACGCGCACCGTGTAGCCGTTGAAGGCGTTGAGGTAGTAGTCCGCGCGCACGTCCCAGCCGCGCTCCTTCGCCAGGCTGAGCACGCCCAGGTTCCCGGCCACGACGCGCTTCACGCCCGCCGCCTCCAGCTCCGGCGCGAGGCGCTCGATGTACGCCATGTCCTGGTCGCGCGTGATGTACGGCATGTGCAGCCACAGCGGCTTGCCCGCCGCCTCGCACAGTTCCGCCGCCTCGCGCACCTTGCGCAGGTTCCACTCCTCGAGGTCGCCGCCGTAGTCGAGCGGGGCGTAGTAGATGCTGTCCGCGCCCCCGGCGAGCGCGGCGCGCACGCTCTGGATGTTCGGGCAGGCGACGGCGAGCTCGGGCCGCGCCGGGGCCGGGCGCTCCGGCAGCGCGAGGAACGCGTCGAACGTCGCCGCAGGCAAGGGCGCGCGGTGCAGCGCCTGGGCGCGGGCCTGGACGAGCGCCTCGCTCGCCGCCTGCCACGCCTGCTGCACCGCGTGCGGGTCCACCGCCCACAGGCCCGTGACCTCGACCTGGAAGCTGCGCGGCTTGCACGCCGTGCCCTGCTCCTTCAGCGCGCGCTTCAGCAGCTCGGGCGTGAGCACGGCCTTGCCCGCCGTCTCCAGGTGCGCCGCGCCCGTGACGCGCCGGCCCTCGTCGTCCGTGATGGCGATCGTCAGCGCCCCGTCCGCGGCGAGCGCGTCCACGGCGACCGGGACCTTGCGCTGCTCCGCCTGGAACGTGCGCTGCGCCCATTGCAGGGCCTGCCCGTCGCTGCTCTTGTACACCTTGTCGCCCGGGCTGGCGAAGCCGCTGCGCTTCGGCACGCGCACCACCTCCCCCGGCCGACCCTGCTCGACGAAGCGCTCGCCGATGCGGATGCGGTCCACGCGGTCGCCGAAGTCGCCCCGCTGCCCCCAGACCTCGATGCCGTCGCCGACGCGGAGCGGGGCGCGCAGCTTGATGTCCACGCTCTCCTTGTGGCCGAGCACGACCTCGCCCAGGAGCACGCCGCGGTTGTCCGGCCGCTCCGCGCTGACGAAGGCGTTGCCCGCGTTGCCCAGGAAGTAGCCGGGCACGAACTCGCGGTTGAAGGCCTGCATGAGCAGGTGCTGCTCCTCCGGGGTGACGAAGAAGTTGCCCTTCGCCAGGCGGTCCAGGCCGCGGCGGTAGATGTTCGTGACGATGGCCACGTACTCCGGCCGGCGCATGCGGCCCTCGATCTTCAGGCTGCACACGCCCGTGCCGACGATGCCCGGCAGGTTCTCGATGGTGCACATGTCGCGGCTGGATTCGAGGTACACGCCCTCCGGCGTCGGCACCTTCTGCCAGTCCCAGGCTTCCATGCTGCCCGGCTTGTTCTCCGCGCCCTGGGCCACGGCGCCCTCGCTCTTCAGCAGCTCGTACGGCCAGCGGCACGTGCTCGCGCACTTGCCCCGGTTCCCGCTGCGCGAGCCGATGAGGGAGCTGGCCAGGCACTGCCCGCTGTAAGAGTAGCACTGCGCGCCATGGACGAAGACCTCGAGCGGGATGCGCGTGCTCTTGGCCATCTGCGCGATCTCGGCCAGCTCCAGCTCGCGCGGCAGGATGATGCGCTCCACGCCCCAGTCGGCGAGGAGCTGCACGCTGCGCGCGTTGTGGATGCTGGCCTGCGTGCTCATGTGGATGGGCACGTCGGGCACGTGGGTGCGCGCGAACTGCATCACGCCCAGGTCCTGGACGATGAGGGCGTCGATGCCCTGCTCGCGCACGCGCGCCAGGTACGGGCCGAGCTGCTCGAACTCGCGGTTCGTCAGGAGCGTGTTGACGGTCAGGTACACCTTCGCGCCCTTGGCGTGCGCGTAGTCGAGCCCCCGGCCCAGCTCCTCGTCACCGAAGTTCACGGCGCGGCCGCGGGCGTGGAACGCCTGCCCGCCGAGGTACACGGCATCCGCCCCGTTCTCGACCGCGGCTTGGAGCGCCTCGAAGCTGCCGGCGGGGGCGAGCAGCTCCACGGGGCGCGGCGGGGGCATGGGAGGGCGGATGAGCCGTGCGCGCTACTTGAGGGTTTGCCCGGTGCGGCGGGGCGCGCGGCGCTCCGGCGCTTGAAGCTGCTTGGGGAAGGCGGTTGCCGTCCCGAGCGGGGCTTTGCCCCAGCGCCTCGTGAACCAGGCCCGATGCCCCGCTGGCTGCGAGCCCTGGCCCTCGCCTGCGCGCTCGCCGCGCTCGCCCCGCCCGCGCTCGGCGCGCCCACGCACGATGGCCTCGACTGGTCGCGCGCCCGGGCGACCGTGCTCGCCGCGGACGTGGACCACCCGAACGACGTCGCCGTCGCGCCCGACGGGAGCCTGTGGTTCACCCTGGTGTTCGAGGGCAACGTGAAGCGGCTCGACCTGGGCACGCGCGCCATCACCCAGGTTTGGCACGCGCCCATCTGGACGAGCGCGGACTACAGCGAGCGCGGGTTGGCCGGGCTCGCCTTCGCCGCGGATGCCGCGACGAGCGGCGCGTACTACCTCTACTACACGCACGACGACGCGTCGCGCCCCGATGGCGTGAACCGCCTCGTGCGCATGGACGGCTGGAACGAGACGGTCCTGGTGGACGGCATCCCGGCGGCGGAGCACCACAACGGGGGCCGCATCGCCGTGGCGCACGACGGCTCGCTGTTCGTGAGCACGGGCGACAACGACCGCAAGGACCCGGCGCACGACCTCGGCTCGCCCCTCGGCAAGGTGCTGCACGTCAGCCCGGAGGGAAAGCCCATGCCCGACGACGTCGCCGGCCTCATCTACTCCTACGGCCACCGCAACGTGTACGGCCTGGCCATCGAGCCCGTCACCGGGGCCGTGTTCGCGACCGAGAACAACAACGCCTGGCGGGACGAGCTCAACCTCCTGCGCGCCGGCAAGGACTACGGCTACCCGGCGTGCGAGGCCTTCGCGGTGCGCGACAGCGACGCGGCCTGCCCCTCCGGGTACGAGCGCCCGCTGCTGCAGTTCTACGGCGACCACCCGGCGGCTCCGACCGGCATGGCGTTCTGGCAGGGCGGGCTGTACTGGGCGTCGTTCAACGAGGCCAGCATCCATCATG
>JAIVGT010000312.1 GCA_020201485.1 Halobacteriales archaeon | reverse complement strand
AGGTACACGTTCAGCGTGCTCGCCTCGTCGCTGGCGCGCAGGCACAGCCCTTCGCTCGCCGTGCCCGCCTCGCCGCCGTCGAAGGCGCTGTCCTTGGCGACGATGACACCGCCCGGCTGGCAGCCCACGCCCGCGGGCAGCACGTTGAGCGTCGTGGTCGCGGTCGCGGCCGCGAGGGCGCTGTCGTGCACGTCGAGGCGCAGCGTGTACGTGCCGGCGACGTCGGGGAGGAAGGTCGGGCTCTGCGCGTTCGGGTTGCTGAAGCTGGCGCTGACGCTGCCGCTGGGCTTCGCCGCGACGCTCCAGGTGAAGGTGTAGGGCGCGATGCCGCCGTTGGCGCTCCCGGCGAGCGCCACGTTGCTGCCGGCGTTGCCCTCGTACGGCCCGCCGGGGAGGGAGGAGAGCGGGGCGCTGCCGCCGCCGTCCTGGTCGAAGCGCGCGAACAGGCCGCGGCCGCTGTACTGCCGGGCGATGGTCGCCACGGCGTTGCCCTCGCCGCGCTGGCTCGTGGTGTACGCGGCGCCGACGCGGCACCCGTTGACCGCCTGGATGCAGCCGTCGCTGTAGCCGATGAGCACGCGGCCCTGGGCGTCCACGGTGATGTCGTTGAAGTCGAGCATGTCGCGGCACACGTCGCCGCTGTTGCCGATGGGGCCGAGCTGCACCGGGTCGTCGGTGACGCGCTGCACCTGCCACGTCTTGCCGCTGTCGTAGGTCAGGGCCACGTACATGTGCCAGACGTGGTCGGTGTACGTGTCGCAGTCGGGCACGGCGTTGGGCGAGATGCTGCTGCTGCCGAGGAAGGCGAACGCGGCGCGCTCGTCATCGCCGGCGATGACCTCGGCGAACTCGGCGCGGATGACCGGCGGGTTCACCAGGCGGCCGACGTTGAAGGCCTTGGTCCCGGCCGGCGCGCCGTTGCCCTGGCCCACGTCCTGCCACGTCGCGCCCTTGTCCTTCGTCAGGCCGATGTACGCCCCGTCGCTCTCCGCCGCTCCGAGGTAGGCCCAGTTGTGCTCCGTGGGCGCGACGCTCGGGTCGAAGCGGGAGTCGCCCTTCGTGCCGGGCAGGCCGTGCACGATCCAGCTCTGGCCGTTGTCCTCCGTGACGCTGATGCTCGCCTTGCCGAAGCAGTCGCGGTCGGGGAGGAAGGCCGTGCCGTCGTTGGCGACGCGGATGTGGCCGTGCAGGCCGATGCACTGGTTCACCGGGAGCCAGGGCGGGGCGACGTTGGCGAACGTGATGCCGCCGTCGTCGCTGCGCGCGCACCAGCCGGGGCCGACCGGTGGCACGTTCCCCGTCTGGCCGCACGTGTACACGGCGCGGGGCTGGGAGGCGTTGGGCCAGCTGGCGGCGGGCGGGGGCGTGCCGGCGTACGGGCCGCTGCCCACGGTCGGGTGGTCCTCGCCCGGCTCGGCGCACGGGTTCGCCGTGGCGCTCCACGACTGCCCGTCGTTGTCGGAGTAGGCGAGGGCGTTGCAGCCGTCGTCCCCTCCGGCCCAGATGCGGCCGGTGATGCTGTCCTGGAACAGGACCGGGTCCACGTTCGCGTACGTGGCGGGCGGGACGGTGCCGGTGACGTCGGTCCAGGTGATCTCGGGCGGCGTCCTGCTGTCGTCGAACTGCGCCTTCAGCACCTTGACGTTCTTCGACGTCGGGTTGAGGTTGAGGGAGGGGAAGCTGTTGATGAACACGTTGCCCGTGTTCCAGTTCACGCCGATGCCCGGCTCGCCCGCGCCGTCGCCGAGGTTCAGCGGGGCGTTGTACTGCTGGAAGAGCAGGGGGGAGGTGGCGGTGGGCTTCACGCTGGCCTCGCCGCTGCGCGGGCCCTCGCCGATGGCGTTCACGGCGCTGACCTGGTAGAAGTAGGTCGCGTTGTTCGTGAGGCCGAGGTCGGTGCAGGTGAGGACGTTGCCCAGGACGCTGCACGGCCCCGTGCCGATGAGGGTCTCGCTGCCGCTCGCCGTGCCGCGGTACACGCGGAAGCTGGCGACGGGGCTGCCGCCGTCGCTGGCCGGGCTGGACCAGACGAGCGTGGCGCGCTGGTCGCCGGCGCGGGCGGTCAGGCCCTGGGGCGCGGTCGGGGCGGTCGCGGCCCCGCTCGGCGTGGCGCTCGCCTCGTTGCTGCGCGCGCTCTCGCCGTTCGCGTTCGTCGCGCTGACCTGGTAGAAGTACGTCACGCCGTTCGACACCGTGGTGTCGGTGAAGGTGAGGGCCAGTCCGGCGGTCGTGAGCAGGGCCTCGCCGCCGCTCGCCGTGCCGCGGAACACCTTGTAGCCCGTGATGGGGCTGCCGCCGTCGCTGGCGGGAGCGCCCCAGGTGAGCGTGACCTGCTGGCTGGCCGCGCTCGCCGCGAGGCCGGTCGGGGCGCCGGGCGGGCTGGCCGCGGCCCCGATGACGCTGAGCGTGCCGTCGCTCGCGCCCACGACAAGGTCGCTCTTGCCGTCGCCGTTCACGTCGCCGGCCGCGACCGGGCTGAAGGGCGCGCCGCTCAGCGGCTTGCTCCAGAACGCGCTCGGCGCGCTGCTCGCGCTGAACTTCACCGCGACGAGGTTGCCGTCCGCGGAGCCGAACACGAGCTCGGCGCGGCCGTCGCCGTCGAGGTCCACGAGGCTGCCGCCACCGCGCGACTGCAGGTTGCTGCCCGGCGCGCTGCGCGCCAGCGTGCCCTCGGTGGTGATGCCGACGCCGTTGAAGCCGCGCACGAGGATGTCGCCGCTGCGCGCGTCATCGACGTAGTCGGAGAACTGGACGTTGACCGCCTCGAGCTTGCCGTCCCCGTCGACATCGCCCAGGCTGGGCGTGTTCCAGAGGAAGCCGTCGTCGCGGCTGCGGAAGGTCATCGGGTTGCCGGTGGTGACGATGCCGAAGCTGTTGCCGGTGAAGGCCTGGGTGTGCGTGCCGCGGCCGTTGACCGCGATCTCGGCCACGCCGTCGCCGTTCATGTCGCCGACCGCGATGCCGCGCACGGCCACGCTCGTGGTCACGATGCTCTCGTTGCAGTTCGCCAGGCCGGAGCCCGGCTTGCACAGGTAGACCTTGCCCGTGGTGAAGCCGTCCTCGGCCACGATGACCTCGAGGCCGGCGTGCGCGGAGCGGAGCTCGGCGAGCGCCGGGGCGGCGACCATGCTCGTCGCGCCGATGAGGGTGTTGAACACCGTGGTGAGCGAGCCGGTGTAATCCACGCCCATGAGGTAGTAGCCGCTGCTCGTGCCGCCGACCTGGTGGATGAGGACGATGTCCTTCACGCCGTCGCCGGTGACGTCGCCGATGGCGGGCGCGGCGTTCAGGCCGATGGTGATGTCGGCGTTCGTGAGGATGCCGTCCACCGCTCCCGTCTTGCCGTCGAGGACGGTGAGGCGGCCGTCGTTGAGGCCGGAGCTGGGGCAGCTCGCGGTCGTGCACTGGCCGACCTGGATGACGTAGTTCGTGTACACCGCGACCTCGGCCTTGCCGTCGCCGTTCAGGTCGCCGACGGCGACGTGGCCTTGGCCGGAGAAGGGCTGGTACGGCTCGCTCGTGCCGATGTTGAGCGGGTCGATGGGAACGGCGTAGCTCCAGGCGCTGACGAGGCCGCTGCTGCCTTGGAGGTACGCGTGCACGGTGATGAGCGTCGTGGGTGCGCTGAAGTCGCTGACCGCGACGACGTCGTTGAGGCCGTCGCCGTCGAGGTCGGCGATGAGGGGCGAGCTGACGATGGCGCTGCCCAAGGCGAGCTGCTGCAGGACGGTCGGGGCGATGATGCTCCCCGCGCCCGCGGCCACGCCGGTGCGCGCGGCGTTCTGCCGCGCCTGCGGCCAGTCCGGGCTGGCGAGCGCCGTCTCGGCGAGGACGGTCATCGACGGGAGCACCAGGACCAGCACGAGCAGCATCGCGGTGCTGCGGCGCATCGTGCGAGCGGAGGGCCTGCGGGAGCCTGCGGTGCGCTTGGAGCGGAACATGCCTCGTCACCCAACGACGGACAGCGGCGCTGCCCGTTTCCAGGGGCGCACCCCGCCCGAAGCTTGAT
>JAIVGT010000117.1 GCA_020201485.1 Halobacteriales archaeon | reverse complement strand
GCGATGGCCTGCTCCACCATGCTGCCGCAGGCGAGGATGGCGACGTCGCTGCCCGTGCGCAGCACCTCGCCTTTGCCGAGGTGGAAGCGGAAGCTGGCGTCGTGGACGGGTTGGACCTTGTTGCGCGTGAGCCGGATGTACGCTGGCCCCTGGTGCTGCGCGAGGGCGATGACCGCCTGCTCCGCCTCGATGGCATCCGCCGGCACGACCACGGCCATGTTCGGCAGGCTGCGGTAGACCGCGATGTCCTCGATGCACTGCGCGCTGCTGCCGTCCTCGCCGATCTGCAATCCGCCGTGCGAGCCGGCGAGCTTCACGTTCGCGTTCGTGCGCGCGATGCTGTTGCGCACCTGCTCGAAGCCGCGCTCGGTGAAGATGGCGAAGCTGCTCGCGTACGGGAGCTTGCCCGTGCTCGCCAGGCCGGCGGCGGTGACGAACATGTCCTGCTCCGCGATGCCCATCTGGAAGAAGCGGTCGGGGAACTCCTTCTGGAACCAGATGGCGCGCGTGCTGTCCTGCAGGTCGGCGTCGAGCGCGACCACGTCCTGGTTCAGCTTGCCGAGCGCGACCAGGCCCTTGCCGTAGCCGTCGCGCACCGGGAGCGCGCCGCTCGTCGCGGGCGCCGTGGGGGCTTGGCCCATCTCAGGCACCTCCCTTGGCGGGCGGGGTCCAAGCCTGGCCCAGCTCCTTCATGGCGCGCTGCATCTCGTCGTCGGTCAGCGCCCGGCCGTGGTAGTCGCTCCGGAGCTCCATGAAGCTCACGCCCGCGCCCTTCTTCGTGTCGGCGATGACGACCGTGGGCTTGCCCTTCGTCTGCGCGGCGCGGGTGAACGCGGCGTCGAGCGCGGCGCAGTCCTGCCCGTTCACGCGCTCCACGTTCCAGCCGAAGGCGCGGTACTTCTCGTGCAGGGGCTCGATGTTCTTCGTGTCCTTGATGAAGCCGGTCTGGCTCACCTGGTTGTTGTCCACGATGGCGCACACGTTGTCGAGCTTGTAGTGGGCCGCGGTCATCGCCGCCTCCCACACCTGCCCTTCCTGCTGCTCGCCGTCGCCCATCATGCAGTAGACGCGCGCGTCCTTGCGGTCGAGGCGCAGGCCGAGGGCGATGCCGTTGGCGAAGCTGAGGCCCTGGCCGAGGGAGCCGGCGCTGAACTCCACGCCCGGCACCTTCAGGTCCACGTGCCCCTGCAGCATGCGGCCGAGCTTGCGGAAGCCCTGCAGCTCGCTCTTCGGGAAGAAGCCTCGCGCGGCGAGCACGGCGTACATCGCCGGGCTGCAGTGGCCCTTGCTCAGGACGAAGCGGTCGCGGTCGGCCCAGCGCGGGTTGCCCGGATCCAGGTGGAGGTGCCGGAAGTAGAGCGTGACCAGCGCCTCGGTGGCGCTGAAGCTGCCGCCCGGGTGCCCGCTCTGCGCGCGATAGGTCATGTCCAGCACGTCGACGCGGACCTGCCGCGCGATGCCGGGCAGCTCGCCGACCTCGACCTTGTCCCTGCCTGCCACGTGGACCCGCTCCGCGAGCGCCAATCGCTCCCCTCGCGGCGCGCATGCCGCGCTGGGCTACATGAGGGTTCCGCCTCCACGAGAAGCGCCGGCAAGGACCCTGCGGAGGCTGGTCGCGCAGGGCTTATGCATCCGCGGGGCGAACGCTGCGCGTGGACGGCGTCACGTTCGAGCAGTGGGTCCTCTTCATCGCCGTGACGTTCAAGCAGCGCTACAAGGCGGTGGCCCAGGCACGCTACCCGCAGCTGCCCTTGCCCCTGGTGAGCGGCGGCCAGCTCCACGTCGTCCAGGTGAACGGCGGCGAGGCGGTGCACTTCATCTTCACCGCGACGCAAGAGGCGCGCGAGACCGCGTGCCGGCACCTCACGGTCACGCCGCCCGAGGGGCTGAGCCTGCAGGATTGGGCCCTGCTGCACGAGGAGGGCTACAAGCGGTTCGTCGAGCGCAGCGTGCCGGGCGAGCCCGTCGGGCACTTCGTGCTCTTCCCGGGGCAGCGTGACGAGCACGCCGCGAGCGTGCTGGCGGCGGACCGCATCGTGCGCGAGCACGCGGCGATGGTGGGGGCCTAGCCGAGGCGGAACACGAGGTTCGTGCGGCCCACGCCGACCACGTCGCCGTTCTGCAGCCCCGCGCTCCCGCCCCGAGGCAGCGGCCGGAAATTCAGCCGCGTGCCGTTCTTGCTGCTGCGGATGTCGAGCAGGGAGAAGCCGGAGCCGTCGAGCAGCACCTCGGCGTTCTCCGCGCTGGCGAACGGGTCGTAGTCGAGGCTCACGGCGAGCCCGGGCTTGCGCCCGATGATCCAGCCCCGGTCGGCGCGCAGCTGCTCCTTGCGCAGGGAGAAGACGCGGCCCTCGCCCTGCCCGCGCACGAGGACGAAGCGCGGGCCGGTCTCCAGGCCCCCTCCCTCCGCCGCATGGCCGGCGAGCGTCGGCTCGGCGAGGCCGGGCGTGTCCCCGCGCAGCTCGCCCAAGCGGCGCAGCTCCTCGACGATGGCGAACAGCCGCTGGTGGTTCAGCACGTACGCGTCCACGATGCCCGCCTCGTGCTCCGCGCGCTGCACGGCGATGACGCCGATGGCGCGCAGCTTGGCCAGGTGGTCGCGCACCGCCTGCTGCGAGATGGCGCGCTCCGGGTCCTCGCCCTCGCGCACCTTCTCCGGGCGCAGCTCGATGTCGCCCACGGCCCGCGGCACGCGCAGCTCGTACAGCAATTCGAGCCGGTTGGCGTTCCCCAGGGCCTTCAGGACCTCGGCGAGACGCGCGGTGTCCACGGGTTCCATGCAGCGTCCTCGCAGAATCTGCGCGGAGGATGAGGCGCTCTCGCGGCAAGATATTTTCCCTGGCAGCGGGCTGGGGGTGCCGTGCGCCTCCCCCTCGGCCTCGCCGGGCTGCTCCTGCTGGCCGGCCTGCTCGGCGCCTCCCCGCCCGCCAGCCCGGAGGCGGGCATGGTGTGCGGCCTGGCCGTGCCCCGCGCGGTGCAGAACGACGGCGAGAGCCGCGGCGACGCGGCCGATGCGCCCGCGCACGCCGTGCGCATCGCCGAGGACAACTACACCTGGGGCTTCCTCGACGTCGAGGCCCAGACGGGCATGAGCGACCTGGACGATTGGTACGTCGCCAGCGTCCCCGGCGGCGCGCGCGTCGTCAACGTCAGCGTCGTCGCCCGCGTGGACTACGTCGTGCCGCCGCCCCTGCCCGCGCTCTATCCGCTGCCGTTCCACGTGCAGGCCTGGCGCGGCGGCGAGCTCGTCGTGAACGCGCTCAACGGCCAAGGCAACGTGAGCGTCCCGAGCGACGCCCCTGCGACCTGGCTCCTCCACGTGTTCGTCGCGCCGGTCGCCGGAGCCCCGCCCCTCTGCCTCGAGACCCATGCCCCGGTCGGCGGCCTCGGCATGCTGCCCCAGGAGGCCCAGGACTACGGCGTGTACTTCGGCTGCAACCCGCTGTGCTTCTACGCGGCGGGCTGAGCCGTGCTCGTGCTCCAGCCGGGCGTGCTCCTGAACCTCGCGTCCGGCGCGCTCATCGGCGGCCTGGGCGCGGCCCTGCTCCTGGCGAACCCGCGCAAGGACTGGAACCGCGTCTTCGCCATGTTCGCCTGCTTCTGGGGCGCGCAGATCGTGGCCCTGAACGTGGTGCGCGTCACGAACGACGAGGCCGTGGCGCGCTTCGCCGGCGAGGTCGGCCTGGCCTTCGCCATCCCCCTCTACTTCTTCCTCGCCGCCTTCGTCGCGGTGTTCCCGCGGCCGCGCGCCCCCCTGGGCACCTCCGGGCTCGCCATCGCCGCCCTCGCCGTGCCGGCGGGCCTGACGCTCGCCGTGCTGTTCGTCGCGCCGGGCCTGCTCCTCGCCGAGCTCGTGCGCGCCGCGGACGGCACGTTCACCCTGCGCTGGGGCCCGCTCCTGCCGCACCTCGTCGTCGCCCCCCTGTACGCCGCCCTCGGCTATGCGCTGTTCGTCATGATGCGCCGCATGCACGAGAGCCAGGCCGGCATCGAGCGCCGCCAGGTGGGCAT
>JAIVGT010000116.1 GCA_020201485.1 Halobacteriales archaeon | reverse complement strand
GTTCCTCCTTGGGTTCAAGGTGAGCCGCGGCGGGTTGGCCCTGATGAGCGCCATGGGCATCCTGGAGGCCGCGGCGCTGTGCCTCATCCAGCTCGCCGGCATCGGCGGCCCGAGCCTGCCGAGCAGCGGCACGGCCTTCGGCCTGCTCGAGGTCAACGCCTTCGTCCTCGTGTTCGAGCTGGTGTTCCTCGCCGTCGCGTTCCTCGTCGTGCTCGGTAGCCCGGACACGGTGCGCAGCAAGGCGAACCAGGGGGAGTACTACGGCCTGCTCCTGTTCGCCACCGTGGGCATGATGATGGTCGCGGGCAGCCGGGACCTCATCACGCTCTTCCTCAGCTTCGAGCTGAGCAGCTTCGCCACCTACGCCCTCGCGGGCTTCCGCAAGCGCGACCCGTCCTCGGTCGAGGCGGCGATGAAGTACTTCATCACGGGCAGCGTGAGCAGCGCCCTCATCCTGTTCGGCATCTCGCTCGTGTACGCCATGACCACGGCGGGCACGGCCGGCGTGGTCCCGGGCGACCTCACGTTCCAGAACATCGGCGTGCTGGCCAAGGCCGGCCTGGACCCGTTCGCGCCCCTCGTCATCTTCGCCGTGATGTTCCTGTTCGCGGGCTTCGGCTTCAAGATCGCCGCGTTCCCGTTCCACATGTGGGCCCCGGACGTGTACGACGGCAGCCCGACCGCGGTCAGCGCCTACCTCGCCGCCGGCTCGAAGAAGATGGGCTTCGCCGCGTTGTTCAAGGTGTTCCTCGTCGGCCTCATCGCCCTGGCGAACGACTGGGTCATCGTCGCCGGCATCCTGGCCATCGCCACGATGACCATCGGCAACGTCCTCGCCCTGCAGCAGACGAACATCAAGCGCCTGCTCGCCTACAGCAGCATCGCCCAGGCCGGGTACATCATGATCGCCATCCCGGTGGCAGCGGTCGCCGACCCGGCCGCCGGGCAGTACGCGCTCGCCGGCGGCATCTTCCACATCATCACGCACGCCTTCATGAAGGCCGGCGCGTTCATCGCCGTCGCCGGGCTGTTCACCGCCGGGCTGAGCGCGCGCATCGGGGACTACAAGGGCCTGAGCCGGCGCAACCCGCTCCTCGCCTTCGCCCTGGCTGTGTTCCTCATCAGCTTCGCCGGCATCCCGCCCCTGGCCGGCTTCGCGAGCAAGTTCGTCCTGTTCAGCGGAGCCGTGAACGCGAGCCTGAGCGGGGGGCAGGGTTGGCTCATCGCGCTCGCCATCGCCGGCGTGCTGAACAGCGCCGTGAGCCTGTACTACTACGCGAAGGTCATCCGTATCATGTACGTGGAGGACCCGGAGCCGCACCAGGCGCACGCCATCCGCGTGCCGGGCGCGGTCACGGCGAGCGTGGTCATCGCCCTGGCCTTCGTCATCGTCATCGGCCTCGACCCGGGCCCGGTGCTCGATGTCAGCGTGCGCGCGGCGCAGAGCCTGCTCGCAGCGGCCCCGGTGCCCCTCGGCGGCTGAGCCGCTCAGTGCGCCGTGGGGAAGCCGAACTTGCGGCCCGTGCCCTGCAGGCGCTGGACGCGCTTCAGCTCGTCCTTGTCCATCTCCGCCTCGGGGGTGGCGTACTCGACCTCGAAGTTCTGCTCCACCCAGGCGCGGTGCTTCTCCCAGGGCGCGCCGAGCAGGCCGCCGAACGTGAAGTAGCAGATGTCGCCTTCGAGCGTGCCCTTGGCGATGACCTTGCGCAGGTCCGCGGGGAAGCTGCTGGCTTGGATGAGCCCGGGCAGCTCCTCGCGCTTCCCGGGGCGGATGACGGCACGCACGATGGTGCGCATGCGGGGGCCATCGCCTTCCCGGCGATGAGCTTTCCGCGACCCGGCGCAGGCGAAGCAGCGGCAGCCCCCCTCTTGCTCCGACCCGAACAGGGCAAGCCTGTGCGCCGGCCCGCATGGCGTCCGCGCAGGCGTGCCACCGGCGCGCCGCTGCCGGCGCCCTCGCTCCGCCAGCAGGCTGCCGGCTTCGAAGGTCTGATGACGCGGCGCGAAGCGCCATTCTGCGGCGCAGCAAATCCGCATTCCTCCCCTCGTTCCTCAGGAGAGGATGGGGCCCGGCCGCCCTCTCCTCCCAGCGGGGTTTTCTTGCAAGAGCCTCGCCGGACCAGCCTTTCAAGGATTCGGTCCGGGCCGTGAAAAACCGACAATTGTACACGGGATGCGAGATGAATCGAAGGATATTTACCAGCCCAGACCGTGGCTGGGATTGCAGCGCGCGCCCCATCTTTCAGCCTCCCAAACTCGTTGTGCGGCGCTGCCTCCCCGTCGGACCAGGGGACCGCCTGCCCCGGGCCAGTCTTCCCGAAGCCCCAATGTGCCTTCGCCGCGCCGGGAAAAGGCGGGTGGCGCTGTCTGGGGCCTGGAGCGTGCCCACGTGGCCCCATCGACCCCGCTCACGGTCGCCGTCCTCGGATTGTTCGTGCTCATCGCCGGCGGTGCCGTGCTCGTCATCCAGCCCAGCGCGCCCGTGACCGCGCACCAGCTGCCGCCGCTCCCCGACCAGGGCGCGCCCGGCGCCCCCACGCTCGCCCCCCCGCTCGTGATCGACGGCCCGCTGACCGCGCCCACGCGCGTGCGCGTCGTGTCCCCGGTGGACAACGCCATCACGCTCGTCGAGGTGGACGTGCAGCCCACGAGCACGCTCGTCTTCGTCGGCGGCGAGCAGATGCTCGCCGCGGGGGCCGCCGCGCCCCTCACCGTGCAGGGCGACATCCTGCACGACCCCGTCGTCACCATGACCTTCACCACGACCGCCGGCAACGTCGGGCTGCGCGTCGACCGCGGCACCGCCCCGGCGACCATCACGCTCAGCGGCCTGCCCTCCGGCCCGGTCAGCGTGCAAGCCCCGGTCGCCGTGCAGGGCGACCTCACCGACCCGCGCGACATCGCGGTCTATGACGTGGCGAGCAGCACGCCCGCCTCGGGCGCGGGCGCGGCCCCGGTGCCGGCCCTCCTCTTCCGCTATCACGACAACGGCGACGGCACGGCAACGCTGCGCTACCTCGACCCGTCGAACGGCAACGCGCCCACGGACAAGACGGTGCAGCAGCAGCTCCTCGTCCTGGACGGCTCGCCCGTCGCCGACCACTGGCGGCTCATCGTCAAGGACGCAACGGGTCACCCCGAGCTGCAGTTCGACGTGCCCCTGGACGTCGTGCGCGGCGCGCTCGCCTCGAACAACGTGGACACCGGCCCGGTCGTCAACGTCGTGCGCAACGCCCTGCCCGGCACGAACGCCTACAAGGCGGCAAGCGACGGCCCGCGCACCCTCGACCCGGCGCGCCTCGACGGGACCCAGTTCCTGAGCGGCATGCTCCCCATCCACATCGTCGTGGACGTGGCCGAGCACACCGACCTCGCCGCGCCCTGGGTCCAGCTCAGCGCCCCGGGCCAGCCCGCGGCCATGCTCCGCTCCCACCGCGACGCCGCCGCGGACGGCTGGGTGCGCTTCCTCGCGGACGTGCCGGCGGACTGGCTGAGGAACGTCCCGGACGGCAGCGCCGTGCGCTTCAGCGTCGTGTACCGCATGGTGGACGCGAAGGTCATGACCGACCAGACCGCCGACGACAACGACGGGGCCGGATACGTGTTCAAGGTGGATCAGGCCGGCCCGCACGCGCCCGTCATCCAGGCCCAGCTCGACGCCGAGCACCCGGGCGTGCTGCACGTCGCCTGGAGCGCCACCGATGCCGCGAGCGGCGTGGCCACCTACGCCGTCCAGAAGGGCAAGCTCGTGGACGGCGCGGTCACGTGGGAGGACTGGGTCCACGCCACGCCCCAGGGCGGCGCGGACTTCGCCGGCGAGCCCGGCATGAGCTACGCGTTCAAGGTCACGGCCACGGACAACGTCGGCAACGCCGGCCCGGCCGGCATCACGTCCCAGCCCGTGCTCGTCCCGGCCGGAGGGAGCGGCGGCAGCGGCGGCGAGAACCACGCCCCGACCATCCAGCTCCTGCAGCCCACGGGCGGCGAGAGCTTCCTCGGCGTGCGCACGCTCGAGG
>JAIVGT010000115.1 GCA_020201485.1 Halobacteriales archaeon | reverse complement strand
CCACCTGGCCGCGCAAGGTCTGCCCCACGGGCTCGACGGTCGGCCGGAGGCGGGCCAGCCCGCGGAACTCCTCCGTGAGGGCGAACAGGACCTGGTTGTTGACGACGTAGGCCTGGGCCTCGCCGTACGTGCGCTCCGAGGCGTGGCTGTTCACGGCTTGGATCTCCAGGAGCTTGTCCAGGTGCTCCCGCACCGCCTGGCGGGAGATGGCACGCGCGCCGTGCGCGGCCGCCGGCACCTCGATCTCCCGGAGCGTCTTCGGCGACCGCAGCTGGCGCAGGATGCGCAGGCGCGTCGGGCTGGCCAAGGCGCTCAGCATGCCGGCCAGGGCCTCGTCCTTCTCCGGCTCGTCCGCGAGCATGATCCCGGGCATGACGGCACCAGCCATGAGCCTGGCGCACCTTGACCGCTGGCAGGCGGTGGCTTGCCGGTCACGCCTAGCGGGGCGCCTTGGCGGCAAGCGCGGCGCGCATCGCATCCGCGCTGCGCCAGCGCCGGGCGGGGTCGTCGTGCGCGCTTCGCGCCACGATGCGGGCGAGGCGTGCCGGCAGGGGCTTGGCGCAGCACCACGCCAGCACCTGCCCTGCGGCGTACACGTCCACGCTCGCCGACACCGCGGCACCGCGGCGCTGCTCCGGGGCCATGAAGCCGGGCGTGCCGGCGAAGACCTCGGCCCCGCCCACCCGCGCCGTCGCACCGCCTTGGGACGCCGCGATGCCGAAGTCGGCGACCTTGGCCTGGTCGCCGAGCAGGATGTTCTCGGGTTTCACGTCGCGATGGACGATGCCGATGCGGTGGAGCGCGGCCAGCCCGGCCAGGACCTCCATGACCATGCGACGCGCCTCGTCGGGCGGCAACGGCCCTCGGCGCGCCACGCGGTCCGCGAGCGAGCCGCCGGGGACGTACTCCGTGACGAGCACCGTCGCGTCCTCGCCGCGCAGGACGTCGTGGATAGCCAGCACGTTCGGATGCTGGAGGGCGCCAGCGGCGCGGGCCTCGCGCAGCGCCGCCGCGGCGTCGCCATCGTCGTCGTGGCGGACCTCCTTGAGCACGACATCCCGGCCAAGCAACTCGTCCCGGCAGAGGAAGGCACGTCCGGCTGCGCCCCGGCCGAGCAGCCGCACGACGCGGTAGCGCCCAGCGACCAGGGCCCCGGGCGCGAGGCGGGGTGAGGGCGCGGCCTCGACCATGCGCCGGAGGAGGTCCGCGGTGCGCGGGTCGATGCCCAGCTCGTCGCGCAGGAGCGCCAGGCTGGCGTCGCTCTCGAGGGCCCGCCCCTCCGCGGCCGCCTGCGCCACCGCGGCGCGGAAGGCGTCCTGCGCCGCGACCGGGTCGCTGGCGCGCGGGATGCGGTACACCCGCGCGCCGACGGCATCGAGGGCGGTGCGGAACGCCTGCGAAGCGGCGATGCCGACCGCCACAACGCCGACCTCGGCCGGCGTCAGGCTCGCGCCGGCCGGGGCGAGGGCGAGGAAGCCGACCGCGACCATGCCCCCGGCGACGAGGCCGAGGAACACGCGGGCCGCGAGCCGGCGGTGCCGCATCGTCATCCCCAGCATGTCCTCCCGGAGCACGGCGACCGACGCCACGATCGCGAACAAGAGCCAGCGCAGGGCCCCTCCGCCGCGGCCGAGGGCTGCCAGCGCTGGCTGCTGGAAGCTCGCGACCCGACCGAGGTCGTAGAGCGCATTCAGCAGCAGTCCCGGGGAGACGAGGATGGCGAGCGCAAGCCCGGCAAGGAGGCTGGCCACGAGGAACCGGCGGTCGCGGACGGGGATCCCAAGGCCGAGGATCGCCACGACGCCCGCAGGGGCGGCGAGGGTGAGGCCGATGACTTCGAGGGGGTACGGGGCCCCGCCGCCCACCCCGGCGACAAGGAGCAGGACGAACGAGTTGCCGCAGGCGAGGAGCACGACCGGGACGGCAGCGACAGCCTGCGCGGGCACGAGCCAACGGTAGGGACGCGGCCCGGGCGCGTCCACGGAGCGGATGAGGTGCGCGAGAACGGCGACGTACACGACCGCCGTGAACACGGTCAAGGCATGACCGACGGCGGACCACAGCAAGGCATCCGGCTCGGTCGCGATAAACGGGAGCCGAGCGAACGGGCTGAGGAGCGCGAAGGCCGCGCCGACACCGAGGACGAGGGCGATGCGCCTTCCCTCGTTCAACGCGTTCCGGGCGGGATACACGGAGGCGAAATAGTACAGCATGACGGGGTCGAGGGAGGCGCATGCCCGCGCGATGCGGAACCAGAGGAGCTGGGCCCCCGGGTCCACGGAGCCGCGCACCGTCTCCGCCGCCTGGTTGCCCGCGATGAGGAGCAGGAAGATGGCGAGGAACTGGTTGGGGAGGCGACGAGGCGCGCCCGCCAGGACGAGGAGGCCGAAAAGCCCGGTCACGACCGCGGCCGTGGCCTTCATCGTCACGTCGGGGGAGAGCCTCGGACCACCCGGCCTTGGGAGGAGACGCTCGTTGAAATCGGTTTCGCAGGAGCGCGGCTCAGCACAGGCCGAGCTCGCAGACCGCCTGGTTCAGGCCCTCGAGCGAGTCGTGCAGGGCTGCGAACAGGCAATCCACGGAGATGGCGTGTCCGCAGGCGTCCATATCAGGTGCCGGGGCGACCGCGAAGGGCGATGTCCCTCCCTGGCCTAGCCCGGCGACAGCGATCGAGACGAGCATCACGACGAGCATGCGGTACGGCATGTGGTTCGCTCCGACCCGTGCTCGCGCTCCGCTTCCATGGACCTGGGCAGGCGGAAGCTTGCGCCCTGCCCCCGTGATACGACCCGCTCGCCTATCAACGAAGATGGCGATGCAGTCGCCGGCGCGGAGCACCTCGCGCGGCTGCTTGGGCGGCACGGTGTCACCAAGCGCCTTCACGAGGACGTCAAGCACGCCGTCGCATCATCGTCACCTGCCCGTTCTGCGGCCAGCCGATGCGGCACGCCGCCTCCTGCTGCCGGGAGTGCGCCTTGCTGCTACGGCATGTGCCTCGACCCGCGTGGGCCGGCATGCATGTTCCGGCCATAGGGCCGCGGCGACCCGACCGTTGAACCGCTTCCTCCACAACGGTCGAGTACCCCCGCGCGCGCTCACGCAGTGCCCGTCAGCGCGTCCCACGCCAGGCGGCGCAGCTCCGCCATGTCCGGCTCCAGCGGGTGGTGGAGGAAGCAGAGCCCACCCGGCATGGACAGGACCTTGCACGGTTGGCCCTTGGCCGTGACGGCGCGGCACCGCCCCTTCCGCTGCACGGACTCGCCGCTCCGCGCCACCTCGAGGCACATGGGCTGGAGCTGCACGATCACGTCCGAGGCCAGCCGCCACATCCGTCCCTCGCCCCTGCGCACCATGCCCGTGACGAGCCCATCGGCCGCCAACCCGCGCAGCATGTGGTGCACGGTGCAGATGTCCACGGCCAGCTTGCGCGACAGGAAGCGCGCCGTGCACGGCCCGAGGCTGAGGCGCAGCAGGATGCGGTCGGAGTGCGACAGCATCAGGCTCCCCCCGTGAGCCCCGCGACGATGCGCGCCGCGAGGTCGCCCTCCGCCCGCCCCCGCTCCACCTCGTCGAGCACCGCGTGGAACTTCGCCCAGAACGGCACCGTCTCCGCCAGCCCGCTCAGCATGCACACCCGCGCGACGTCCTCGTCGAGGAGTCGTGTCACCTTCGTGGCCATCAGCAAGCCCCTCGGGCTTACCTCGCGCACCCGGGGCGTGTGCTCGTCGGTGCGATAGGCTAGAGGTCCACGCGGCCCGTACGTAACTGTCCAACCGCGCGCGAGCAGCCTTACGTGTGCGACGACATGATGGCCCGCTCGACGATTTCTTTCCTGGCACGCCCCGGGCATGGTCGTCGAACCCTGCCCGGCGCTACCGGGAGTGGCGCGAGGAGCTGCGGACGGCCCTCGCCGCGCGCCCGACCGTCCCGCGACCGTTCAGCGTCGAGCTCTCCTTCGTGCTGGCGAGCACGGATGTCCAGCCCCTGAACCTGCTGAACTCGAACGGCGCGGATGTGGACAAC
>JAIVGT010000311.1 GCA_020201485.1 Halobacteriales archaeon | reverse complement strand
GGGCAAGGGCTGGTCGCGCAGGGCCTTGATGATGAGCGTCGGGATGAGCTTCTCCGGGTGCTGGCGCGGCCCGAAGTTGTTGCTGCTGCGCGTGATGCGCACGTCGAGCCCGTAGGTGCGGCGATAGGCCAGGCACAGCAGGTCCGCGCCCGCCTTGCTCGCGCTGTACGGGCTGCTCGGCTGGAGCGGGTCGCCCTCCTTGCTGCTGCCGTGCGCGATGTCGCCGTACACCTCGTCCGTGCTCACCTGGAGGAAGCGCAGGTCGCGCCGGCGAGCCTCGTCGAGCAAGGTGAGCGTGCCCAGCACGTCGGTGCGCGCGAACGCGCCCGGGTCCTCGATGCTCCGGTCCACGTGGCTCTCCGCGGCGAAGTTGACGATGCCCTCTGCGTCCTGCGCCGCGCGCCGGACGGCCAGCGCGTCCCCGATGTCCCCACGCACGAAGCGGTGCCGGTCCGCGGGCAGGCCTTGCAGGTTCGCCGGGTTCCCGGCGTACGTGAGCTTGTCCAGGTTCACGACGCGCAGGTCGGGCTCGCGCGGCAGGAGCAGGTGGAGGAAGTTGCTGCCGATGAAGCCGGCGCAGCCGGTGACGAGCAGGCGCATGGGGTCACCCGGGTTGGAGCTGCCAGAACTCCTTGCCCAGCAGGTCCCACGGCAGCCGGTGCTCGTCCGGGTGCTGCGCGTCGAACTGCTGGTTCACGAAGTAGAGCATGGGCTGCGGCGCGGGATAGGGATTCGCCGCTCCGTGCGCCACGCCGCGCGGGATGAGCAGCAGCTGCGCGCGGCCATCGCCGAGGACGAGGCGCATGCTCGCGCCGTGCTTGCCCTCGCGCGTGTCGAGGAGCGCCACGAGGAGCCGCGCGTTCGGCGGCACGAACCACGCATCCTCCTGCCGCTTGTGCAGGTGCCAGGCCTTGATGGCCCCCGGCTGCATGATGCTGTAGTTCACCTGCTTCAGGACGAAGCCCGGCACGCCCTGCAGCTCGGCGCCCGGGCCGAGTCGCGCCAGCTCCTGGAACTCGCCGCCGTCCTCGACGAAGCGCTTGAGGTCCACGAGCTGCACGCCCTCGATGCGCGGTTTGCTCGCGTAGCTCTGCGTCGCGAGCTGCTTCGCGAACTCCGGGGCGATGGGCGGCTCGTCGGAGGGCATGGGCTGGGCAGGGGCTTGGGGGATAAAAGGAGTGCGCGCGGCGGCGCCCGGGGAGCTTCAGCTCTTCTGGCCGGCGTGGATGGCGTGCTGCCGGCCGTACTGGTTGAGCAGCTGGTCGTCGTACAGGTCGCTGAAGTGCGCGACCTGGGCCACGAGCTGCGCGATCTCGGACGGGCTGATGCCCTCGATGGTGCGCGCGGTCGTGAGGTGCACCTCGTTGTTCGGCGTGACGCTGAACGTCGCCAGGCCGCCCATCTCGAAGTTCAGGTGGAGCAGCTTCTGCGTGAAGTCGGCGGCGGGCGGGACCTTCATGACCGGGCTGACGACCTGGATGAAGGCGAACTTGCTCTTGGGGTCCTGCGTCACGAGGCGGACGAGCACCGCGGCGCTGCCCTTCTGGACGAGCCACGTGTCCTGACCGGCGCGCGCCGCGTCCGGGCTCGCGCCCAGGCTCTTGATGGCGTCCTGGATCATCGTGCGGGTCTTGTCGACGGGGTTGCCGAAGAGGGGCATGGGCGTGGGAACCGCGGGGTTCCCTTGAAGGTTCCCATCATTCCCGCAACCGAGGGCGCAAGGTTGGGCACCAGCGCTTTGCCTTCCGCGTGGCATGCCAGGGCATGGCCTTGCCCTTCGGCGAGCTGCGCTACCTCTACGTCGGCACGGAGGACACGAAGCGCGACCTGGCCTACTACCGCGACGTGCTCGGCGCGGAGGTCGTGTTCGACCTGGAGGCGTTCGGGGCGAAGGTGGCCGCGGTGCGGCTCACGCCGCAAGGCCCGCTCTGGCTCCTCGCCGACCACCGCGAGGCGGGCAGCGTGCTCCCCTGCTTCGCCGTGCCCGACCTGGACAAGACGGTCAAGGCCTTCCGCAAGCGCGGCTGGAAGGAGAAAGCCGGACCCATCGAGATTCCGGACGGGCCGTGCATCCTGTTCGAGGACCCGAGCGGCAACGAGCTCGCCGTGTACGGGAACGTGCGGCCCGACGTGCTCCTCGGCGCGGGCGAGGATTAGCCCGGGCCTGGCGGCGCAGGGAAAAGGCTGCATAGCCGGGCCGCGCTCGCGGGAACGTGGCCAAGGACGTCCCGAGCACGAAGCCCCGCCTGGACAAGCTGGGCGTGAAGCCTGGCATGCGCGTCGCGGTGCTCGGCGTCCCCGACACCGACTTCCTGGCAGAGCTCGCGGCGCGCGGCGCCGACGTGGGCACGCGCCCTCGCAAGGCGTGCGGCGCGGTCTTCGTCGGCGTGGACCACGAGGCCGAGCTCGCGCCGCGCATCGCGCGCGGCCAGGCGTGCATGGCGCGCGATGGCATGCTCTGGATCGTGCGGCCGAAGGGCAAGGACGGCGTTCCCGAGGACGCGGTGATGCGCGCCGGCAAGGCGGCCGGGCTCGTGGACACGAAGGTCGTGCGCTTCAGCGCGACCCACACCGCGGAAAAGTTCGTGTACCGCCTGCGCGACCGCTGACTGCCTGGCCGCCGCAAGGCTCTTCCACGCCCCGGTCGAGGGCTTGGCATGCAGGAGCAGCAGCAGACGCGCAGCATGGCGCGCAACCCGTTCGCGGAGAAGCTGGAGCACGAGATCGACAACGCCTCGCTTGCCCAGGGCCTCGCGGAAGGCACCTTGGAGGACGTTGTCATCGACCTGCGCAAGCCCGAGGAGTACCGCCAGGCGCACATCCCGGGCGCGTTCAACGTGCACATCGACGACGTCGTGGCCTTCGCCGGCCAGCAGCCGCATGGGACGCGCTTCGTCGTGAGCTGCTACCACATCGCCTGCCTGCTCGCCACGCGCGCCGCAGCAAGGCTCACCGACGAGGAGTACGCAGTGCGCGAGCTGCGCGGCGGCTGGGACTGGTGGCAGCGCAAGGAGCAGCCCACGGTCGCCGGCGAAGCGCCGGGGAGCTGGCCGGGCTAAGCCCCGATGGTCACCTCGGCCTGCGCGGCGAGGCCTTGGGCCTGCACCACGGCCCGGTTGCCCACGCGGCGCACGCGCACGATGCCCTCTTCGGCCAGCCGGCGCACGTGGTAGCTCGTGAGGTTGCGGCTCGCGCCCGCCTCGCGCGCCAGGTCGTCCAGGCTGACCAGGCCGCGCTGCTCGACGATGCGCGCCACGCGGAACCGCGTCCGGCCCGGCCGCGCATCGGCGAAGGCGCGGGGCGCGCCGTGGACGAGGGCGAAGCGCCGCTCACCGTGCACCTCCCGCTCCGCCACCAGGCCGCGCCGGCGCAGGGCGTGCAGGTGGTACTCCGCGGTCTTGCGGTCCACGCCCAGCACGTCCCCGAGCTCGCGCGGGGTCCAGGCGCGCTCGGCGACGAGGGCGAGGACGCGCTCGCGCGTGGGCTGGGTTCCGGGGGCTTGCAGGGCGGGAGCTTGGAGCAGGGTCATGCGAGAACACCTCCCGGCCGAGGAGGGTCCTCAGCGCGGGCAGCACATGGCGAGAGCAGCCTTGCTGACGGCGCGGCGCGGATGCGTCGGCGTCATGGCAAGAGCGGCCATGTTGGCAGCCAGGACGCGCTGCCGCTACTTGAGCGTTCTCTCCGGGTTTGCGCCGGGCGATGCGCGGCGCGCATCAGGCCTTGAGCTTCTGCCGCACCCACGCCGCCGCATCGCGGAAGTTCCCCGCAATGTGGTCCGGCTTCGTGCCGCCGGCCGCCAGCTCCGCCCGGCCGCGCTCGCTCGGCACCATCACCGCGAGGCCGCCGGCGTTCCGCGCCGTCTCCACGTCGAGCACGCGGTCGCCGATGAGCGCGCACTTCCGCAGGTCGAGCTCGTGGTCGCGCGCCGCGCGCTGCAGCATGCCGATCCCCGGCTTGCGGTCCTTGCAGCCTGCCTCGGGCGGGTGCGGGCAGTGGTAGAACGCATCCACGTGCGCGCCGTGCGCGAGC
>JAIVGT010000310.1 GCA_020201485.1 Halobacteriales archaeon | reverse complement strand
ACGTAGACCGGGATGCTCCAGCGCAGGATCTTGCTCCCGTCCAGGGGCAGGATGGGGAACATGTTGAACGCGGCGAGGTAGGCGTTCACGATGGCGACGAGCTGGGGGAAGTTGCCGATGTTCGGGCCCACCTCCAGCGGGTTCGGCGAGGCGCCGATGAACGGCCAGGCGAGGAAGCCGATGACGAGGTTCACCATCGGCCCGACGGCGCTGATGAGGCCGGCTTCCCGGCGCGTGGGCGAGCCGTCGATGTTCACCGCGCCGGGCACGGCGAGGATGAAGGGCGTGAGCACGCCCAGGCCCACGGCCAGGCACAGCCCCCCGACCTGGCAGCGGAACTCGGCCCACATGTAGTAGTGCTGCGCCACGACCTTGTGCGCCATCTCGTGCAGGAGGAAGCCGAGGAGGACGACGGCGAAGGCGAAGGGCAGGATGCCGAGCGCGACGCTGATCTGGTGGTCGTCCGGGACCTTCACGATGTCGCCCACGGCGTTCGGCGGCGGGTGCGACAGGGCGAAGGCGAAGGCCAGGCTCAGCCCGACGACGCCCACGGCCAGGTGGGCCAGCTCCCGGGGGCTGATGCCGAAGCGCGAGCCCTCGTGCGGGATGGGCGGCTGCGCGCGCAGCGGCGGGGCAGCGCGCACGGTGCTCGGCGCGCCGGGGCGCGCGGGGGCGGGCCGGCCGGCGGGCAGCGGCTCGGGCGCGCGCGCCGGGGGCGCGGCCGGGGGGCCCTGCTTCGGGTCGCGTGGCGGCGGCCGGACCGTCGTCGTCACGCGGGGCCGAACGATGGCCCGGCATATAAGCCCGCACGGGATGGTCGTTGGAGCGTCGCGTGTCTCCTCAGCCGATGCCGCACGCGCTCTTCAGCGCGGCCGCGAGCTGGGTGAGGACGATGATGTTCGCGATCCAGCCCGAGCCCACGTTGACCAGGGCGGCGACGAGCAGGGCGCGCGTCAGGCGGTTCGTCCAGAAGTCGCGCAGGCGGGTGAGCTTGCTCAGCGCTTCGTAGTCCTCGACGCGCGGCGGCTTGAACTTGGCCTGCACGTAGGCCGCCATGAGCCCGCTGGAGAACGCGGGATGCAGGGGGGCGAGGGGCGCGGCGACGAACGCCGTGAGCACGGCGAGCGGATGGCCGAAGGCCAGGAGCGCGCCGAGCGCGGCCAGCCCACCCTTGATGATGACGTAGTTCGTGAGCAGGGATTGCAGCGTGGGGATGCAGTCCACGCGGCCGGCGAACACGATCTGCCAGCCGAGGAAGGCGAACACGCCGAGGAACGCGACGATGAACAGCGCCCCGACGAGCTTCGCCCAGGGGAAGCTCTTCGGGATGGTCTCCAACCCCGCCGCTTCGGGGATGTGCGCCGGGTTCTGCAGATGCTGCTCCACGCCCCGGAGGTGCCCAGCCCCGATGACGGCCACGACCTTCCCATCGCCCGCCTTGGCCGCGGCTTCCCGGATGCGGCCGGCGAGGTAGGCGTCGCGCTCCTTCACGAGCACCGTGCTGACGGAGGGGGCGAAGGCACTGAGCTCCTCCATCATCATGCTTAAGGCGTCCTCCTTGAGCAGCTCGTCCGGGTTCATCTCCGCCGGGCCGCGTTCGTCCTCCATGGCCTCGGCGGCCCCGGTCAGGGCCTTCATGAACTCCCAGCTGATGCGCGACTTCTCCCGCGCGCCCATCCGGGCCCAGGCCCGCTTCAGGGTCACGCCGATGTCGCGGTCGGCCAGGACGAGCTCGGCGTTGCGCTGCTTCGCCTCCTCGATGGCGGCGAGCATCTCCGCGCCCGGCTGGACGCCGAAGCGCTCGCCCATGCGGCGCTGGTAGCTGCCGAGGAAGGTCTGGGCGAGGAGGAGGAACGCCCGGCCCTGCTTGATGATGTCCACGAGCTTCGTCTGCTTCCAGGCTTCCGGCTCGGTGAGGGCCTTGTAGCGCGCGGCGTCCAGCTCGACCGCGACGACCTTGGGCTGCTCGCGGGCGATGACCTCGCGCACCTCGTTGACGCTCGCCTGGCTGATGTGGGCCGTGCCGACGAGGACGACGTTGCCGACCGTGGCCTGCAAGCGGGGGGCAGGCGTGCTGGGTGGGTTTAAGGCTTCCGTATCAGGCGGCGCGGCGGCGAGCCCGGGCATCGGCGTCGCTGGCATCGGCGCGGCCGCGGCCCGACGCCACGCGAGGAGACATCTTCCTGGCCACAGGGCACGATGGGTTCAAGGCGCGCGGCGGGCTTGTGCGCGCGTGAGCACCGACGCCCGGCGGCGCGCGCTGGAGGAGCTGGGCGTGCAGGGCTACGCCGCGCGCGTGTACGTGACGCTCGCCGAGAGCAGCGAGCCCATGACGGCCCGCGACATCGCGCAGCAGGCCAGCGTGCCGCAGGGCCGGGTGTACGAGGTCCTGGAGCACCTCCACCTCACCGGCGCGCTCGAGGTCCTGCCCGACTCCCCGAAGCGCTACCGGGCGGTGGCCTTCGGCGACTTCTTCGACCGCAAGCTGCGCGCCCGGTCCCAGGAGACGGACGCGCTGCGCGACCGGCGCGCCGGCCTCGTGGACCTGTTCGCCGCGCCGACGCGCGCCCTGCGGGGCCCGAGCGAGCTCGTCGTGCTGCGCGACGCGGCCGCCATCGAGGAGCGCATCGTCCACCTCGTGCGCCGCGCGCAGCGCGACATCCTCACCATCGGCAGCGCGGCCTCGGCGCATCGCCTCCTGGGCTGGCAGCCGGCGGTCGAGGAAGCGGTGGCGCGCCGGGTGCGCTGGCGCATCGCGATGCCGGTGGACGAGGCGAACCGGGCCGCGGTGCGCACGGTCCAGGGCTGGGGCGTGGACGTGCGCGACCGCGCCGCGGGCGCGATGTGCGGGGTGAGCGTGCACGACGCGGCGCGCGTGGTCCTGTTCCAGGCGGCCGGGCCGGAGCCGGGTGCGCCCGAGGTCATCGCCTACATCCTGGAGGAGCCGGAGATGGCGCGCCTGATGCGCGACATGGCCGACGCGGTGTGGGCCCACGCCGAGCCGCTGAAGCCGTGAGGTCAGCGCGGCGCGTCGAAGCGGCAGATGCCCGCTCCGATGCGCATGACGAACAGCCCGGTGCACGGCCCGGGCGGAAGGGCGCGGCACGGGTCGGGCGGGTAGACCACCTGGTAGGTGCCGGCGCGCCTCCGCGCCGGCATCGGGGCCGGCCAGGGCAAGGGTTGCCGTCCATCACGGCAGCGCGAGCTGGCGGAGGAGCGTGGTCAGGCCGGACAGGTCGCGGCTGCGCGCGTCCACCTCGACCTCGCTCTCGCCGAGGCCCTTGCGGTCCACCCAGAACGTGCGGAAGCCGAGGGCGCGCGCCGGCTCCAAGTCGTGGTAGAAGCTGAAGCTCGTGTGGAGCACGCGGTCCGCCGGCGCGTGCAGGCGCTTCAGGCCCTCGAGGAACACGGTCTCGTCCGGCTTGTAGGCCTTGACCTGCTCCGCGGTGACCATGACGTCCGGCTTGACGCCCATGCGGCGCACGCTCTGCGCCAGGATGTCGTCGTCGGTGTTGCTGAAGATGGCGAGCTGGTAGCCCAGGCCGTGCAGCTCCGCGAGCGCGCCGGGCACGTCGTCGAACGGCTCCCACCGCCCCATCTCGTTCGCCAGGCGGAAGCCGTCCTTGGCGAGGAAGGGCACGCCGAGCTCGGCGAACGCCAGCTGCAGCGCCTCGGCCACGACGTCGCGGTAGCGGCGGTAGCCCTCCTTGCCGCTCGTGAGCACGCGCTCGTGCTTGTTCCACGCGGCGATGACCTTGTCCAGGCCGGGCGGGTCGGGCTTCTCGCGGAGGATGAAGAGCAGGCTGCGCTCCAGCCCTGCCTCCCAGTCGATGAGGGTGCCGTAGCAGTCGAAGCTGACTGCGACCGGCTTCTCCGCGAGCATCGGGCGGTCATGGGGCCATGCCTTGAAGGTTTTGCGGTCCGGGAACGCAGGCCTCAAGCGCGCGGCGCGCCCATGCCGAGCGATGGCCCGGCCCACCGTGAGCTTCGGCCCGGACGCGCTCGAGCTGCGCTTCCACGGCGTGGCCGTGCTC
>JAIVGT010000114.1 GCA_020201485.1 Halobacteriales archaeon | reverse complement strand
CCCGCAGGGCCCGGAGCCGGCGCGCGTGCGGAGCGTGGCGCACGTGCTGCGCGAGGTGTCGCGCGGCGCGCGTGTGCTCGCCGTCGTCGGCGGCGGCAGCACGGCGCGCACCTACATCGGCGCGGCGCGCGAGCTCGGCCAGGACGAGTGCGCCCTTGACGACCTCGGCATCGCCATCACGCGCGTGAACGCCCGCGTCCTGCTCGCCGCGCTGCCCGAGGCGTGCCCGAGCGTGCCGCACGACTTCGAGGCCGCGCTCCTCGCCAGCCGCAGCTACCCCGTCGTCATCATGGGCGGCACGCACCCCGGCCACACGACCGACGCCGTCACCGCCATGCTCGCCGAGCGCGCGCACGCCACGCGCCTCGTCGTCGCCACGAACGTGGACGGCGTGTACAGCGCCGACCCGCGCAAGGACCCGCAGGCCAAGTTCCTGCCCCGCATCGGCGCGAACGAGCTGGTGAAGCTCACCATCGCGCAGCCGCAGCTTGCCGGCAGCGCGGGCGTGGTGGACCCGCTCGCGGCCAAGATCATCGCCCGCGCCCGGCTGCCGACGTTCATCGTGAACGGCGGGAAGCTCGACGAGATGGGCAAGGCGCTGCAGGGCAAGCCGTTCCACGGGACCGTGGTGGAGCCGGAGAAGCCATGAGCGGCTACACCGTCGTGAACCACGCGCACTGCTGGATCTGCGGCAAGGCCGTGACCTTCGAGGAGAAGAGCGGCCCGCAGACGTGCAGCGACGCCTGCCGGGAGAAGCTCGCCCAGCAGAACAAGAAGCGGAAGACGATGATGTACTTCCTCTACGGCGCGATGGGCATCACGCTGCTGCTGTTGCTGCTCGGGCTGCGCGGCTAGCCGCTCCGCATCGCCCCGCATCCTTGGTCCAGCGTCTGGCCGTTGCCGAAGCTGCGGCCTTGCGTGAGCTGCCAGTGCAGCATCGGGCTGTCCATCGGGCCGCCCGGCGCGTGCACGTCCTCGCGCACGTTCGTCGAGCCGCCCGCGGCGAGGTTGCCGAGCACGATGCTGCCCCAATCCTTCGGCTGCTGCGCGCAGCCGGGGAGCACGGCGAGGTCGAGTCGCAGGTCGCGCGCCTCGCCCGTCTCCGGCACCATGACTTGGCCGCGCGCGTGCAGGAGCCAGTCTCCCGCGCCGGCGTCGAAGCTGCCGTCGGTGAAGTCGAGCAGGCCGGTCACCACCGGATGCGCCGGGCTCCCGCCGAGGCAGCCCGTCAACAGGAGCAAGCCGGCGACCGCGAGCCGCTTCATCGCGCCTTCTCCAGCAACGGCGCGCATCCGCGGTCCGTCTCGACGGGCTGCGCGCTGCCCTGCATGCGCACGAAGTAGTAGAGCATGGGCTTGCCCAGGTCCGGGCTGTCCGCTTGCAGCGCGTGGCTCACGGCGCGGGTCGCGTTCGCGGCCACGTCCCCCAGGCTCACGACGCCGTTCGCGCGCGAGCGGCCCTCGCACGTGTCGCGCAGCGAGAACTCGACCGACACACCCTTCGCGTCCACCGGGCTGCTCACGTTGCCGTGCGCCTCGACGTAGTAGTGGCCCGAAGTGAAGTACGCGACCGACGGCGATGCCGTGAAGCGCGGCCCGGGCGGCGGCGAGGCGCAGCCGCTCACGATGAGGGTGAGGAGGAGCAGCGCGAGCAACCACACGCGCCGCACCATCACGTCCTCCGGACTGCGAGCGTGCCGCAGCCTGTGTCCAGCGTGATGGGCGCGAAGCTCTGCTGGATGATGAGGGAGTAACGCAACTGGGGCGCGGGAAGATCGGGGCCTTGGAAGCTGACGGTTTGGTCCAGGTCCCGACGCTCGCCGGCGCGGAGGTCGCCGAGCGGGATCTGCCCGTTCCTGCCGGCCGGCGCTTCGCACGTGTCGACGACGTGGAATCCGAGCGCCGCATCCTTCTGTTCCTCCACGACGACGACCATGGCCCTCACTGCCAGGTCGTAATATCCCGAGGAGAAGACAGCGGTGCTCTCGGCCAGCAGGCGCTCGATGTGCGTGTGTGCCGGGGCTGCGGCGCATCCGGCGAGGACGACCGCGGCCAACGCGACCACGACGCGCACGGCTCACCCGACTTTCTTGCCGTTCTCCTTGTACGTCGTGACAATCATCATCGTCTTCGTGTCCTCGATGCCGTCGAGCGGGCCGAGGACCTTGATGATGAAATCCTTCAGCTCCTTGTACGTCTGGAACACGGTCTTGACGACGATGTCGTCCTCGCCCGTGACGAGGTAGGCGTGCTGCACGGGCTTCAGCTCCGTGAGCTTCTCCGCGATGGCGTCCGCCTTCTGCGTGTCCACCTTCAGCAGGATGACCGCCTCGACGTTGCGCTCGCCGTAGAACTGGTTGATTTCGCGCTCGCGGTCGGGCGTGTCGCGCTGCGCCATGGTGCTCGGCGTGCGCATGGGAGGCATGGCCCTAAACCTTGCGACGCCGCGAGGCGGCGCGCGCTCGCTTCGCAGATTCCCGAGAAGTCCCGAGGGCGACCAGCATAGCTTTATCAAGGGGTACCCGGATGCCCGCGACCACCCAGGTGGGAAGCATGGCGGCCCAAGCACCGACCCTCAACCCCTTCGAGAACGCGACGCGCCAGCTGGAGAAGGCGGCGAAGATCCTGAACCTCGACAAGAACACGCTCGAGGTCCTGAGCAAGCCCAAGCTCGTCGTCGAGGTCAGCCTGCCTGTCAAGATGGACGACGGCACGGTCAAGGTCTTCACCGGCTACCGCTCCCAGTACAACGACGCGCGCGGCCCGTACAAGGGCGGAATCCGCTTCCACCCGAACGTCACGCGTGACGAGGTCGTCGCGCTCAGCGCGTGGATGACGTGGAAGTGCGCCACGGTCGACATCCCGTTCGGCGGCGGCAAGGGCGGCGTCATCTGCAACCCGAAGGACATGAGCATGGGCGAGCAGGAGCGCCTCGTGCGCCGCTACGCCGCGGCCATCACGCCCTTCGTCGGCGTGCAGAAGGACATCCCGGCCCCGGACGTGTACACCACGCCCCAGCACATGGCCTGGTTCATGGACACGTACAGCCAGATCACCGGCCAGCGCACCCCGCACGTCATCACCGGCAAGCCGGTCGAGGTCGGCGGCAGCCTGGGCCGCAGCAACAGCACGAGCCGCGGCGCGCTGTTCGTGGCGCGCGAGGCGCTGAAGATCAAGAAGATCAAGAACCCGACCATCGTCATCCAGGGCTTCGGCAACGCCGGCGAGAACTGCGCGCTGCTCGCGAAGGAGGTGCTGGGCGGGACGCCGAAGGTCATCGCCGTGTCCGACAGCAAGGGCGGCATCTACAACCAGGACGGCTTGGACCCCGAGGCCGTGCAGAAGCACAAGGCCAAGACCGGCTCCGTCGTCGGCTTCAAGGGCGCGAAGAGCATCAGCAACGAGGAGATCCTCGAGCTGCCGTGCGACCTTCTCATCCCGGCCGCGCTGGAGAACCAGATCACGAAGGAGAACGCGCCGCGCATCAAGGCCAAGGTCATCAGCGAGGCCGCGAACGGCCCGACGACGCCCGAGGCCGACGAGATCCTCTACAAGAACGGCGTGACCGTGATCCCGGACATCCTCGCGAACGCGGGCGGCGTCACGGTGAGCTACTTCGAGTGGGTCCAGGGATTCAACTGGTACCCGTGGTCCCTGGAAGAGGTCAACGGCCGCCTGGAGCAGAAGATGGTCAAGGCGTTCCACGACGTCTACAACTTCAGCTCGGACAAGAAGGTCCACATGCGCACCGGCGCGTACTGCCTCGCCGTCGAGCGCGTGGCCAAGGCGCTGGAGCTCCAGGGCCTGTGGCCCTGAGTCGGGGCATCGACGTGTGGTCACCCGTCGTGGCTTCGGCGGGTGGCCCCGAACCTTTTTCATCCCCCAAGCGCTCAGCGGAGCCTGGCATGGAGCCGCTGCTCGGCCTGGCTGTCCTGCTCCTCGCCCAGCTCGCCGGAGGCACGGTGCACCTCCTCGACGTGACCGTGCCCCACAGCCTGCAGCCTCAGGGATGCAACGTCGTGTGGGAGCGCGCCATGCACGCGTGCGGTCCGTGCG
>JAIVGT010000113.1 GCA_020201485.1 Halobacteriales archaeon | reverse complement strand
GTATGGGCTCCAGCACCCATGGACAAGCCAGTGACTTGGCTACTTGGAATGCCCCCTCCTGTGGTGATGGTCCCAGCGCCAATGGCGAATTGAACAGTGTGCTGGGTGCCAGGAGCCTCGTTGTACCGGAAATACATCGTGAGAATTGCTGACCCGGCGCCTGATGGAATCGTCCAGTGCACCCCCCGCGGCATCCTATCTGCGTCGGTCTGCGTTTCCACAATTCGAGTTGTGGATGTTCCGGGACAGAGTTGGAGTGCTCCATTGCTCAGAGCGCAGCTCGAAGGCTGACAATCCCACCACGTGAAATCCCAGGAAGCAGGAGCGAGACTGACTTCGCGCACGGCAACTCCTCGCTTTCGGATTCCCCGTCGGCTAATAAAACCTCTGGCGTCCACATGGACCACTCCTCCGAAAGGCCTATCTCCGCCCTGCGCTTGGGTCGGACCAATGTCCGTGCTCGCCAAGCACCTGAAAGACCTCGTCGGCCACGAGCTCATCGTCGTCATGGACGACGACCGGACGTACAAGGGCCGGCTCGCCGAGTTCGACGAGTCCTGGATGATGCTCAACGACGTGACCGAGGGCAGCACGCAGAACCTGCGCGGCTGGGAGGAACCCGCGGTCAGCGGCGGCATCGTGGAGAAATACATCACGATGCGGGGCATCGTCAGCGAGGAGAAGGACCGGACGAAGATCATCCGGCTCAAGGACGTGCTCATCAACCTCGACCAGGTGCTGCGCGTCTGGCCGCTGCGGCCGGAGTACCTGGCCAAGCCCGAGCACATCCACGTCGAGGGCCACGGGCCGGTCACGCGCGAGAACCGCGCCGGGCGCATCTAAGCGAGCCGCGCATCCTTCAGGCTGTCCTTGCACGCGCAGCCGCGCTTCTCCGGCAGCGCCGCGACCGCCTGCTCCAACGCTTTCGCCAGCCGCTGCTGCGCCGCGCGCGTCGCCTCCCCGACCTCGCGCGCCGTGAGCCGCTCCTGCAATCCAGCCGCGAGGTTGCTCACCACGCACACCGCGCCGTAGCACAGGCCGCGCTCCCGCGCCAGCGCGACCTCGGGGTAGCCGGTCATGCCCACGACGTCGGCGTGCTGCGCCAACATGCGGATCTCGGCCGGGGTCTCGAGCCGCGGGCCCTGCGTGCAGGCGTACACGACGTCGAGCGGCGCGCCCGTGGCCCAGCCCGCGCCCACCGCGCCGCGCAGCGCGCCGCGCACCTCCGGGCAATACGGCTCCGTCTGGTCGACGTGCACGACCTCGTCGTCGAAGAACGTCCCGGGCCGCGCGCTCAGGTCGATGTAGTCCCTGCACACAGCGAGGCTGCCCGGCACGAGCTCGCGCTTCAGGCTGCCCACGGTGTTCACAGCGAGCACGCGCTCCGCGCCCGCGCGGGCCAGGGCATCGACGTTCGCGCGGTAGTTGATGCGGTGCGGCGGGAGCTTGTGCCCGGCGCCGTGCCGCGACAGGAACACGACCTCGCGCCCGCCGAGCTTGCCTTCCCAGACCTGCGCCCCGCCCCACGGCGTGTGCACCGTCATCGGCGCGCCCTCGAAGTGGCCGAACGCCGTGCCGCCGATGAGGCCGACGCGCATGGCGGCGCATGCCAGGCCTGCCCCATCAACGCTCCGCTGCCTGCCGGCCGCGCCCCTGCCCGCCGGCTGGCCGGCGCTGCCTGCCTGCGCACCGCAACCTTTTTCCGGCCGCGCCGCGAAGCGGGCATTCGCTGCCAAGCACGACAGCATTCGCACGTACCGGCGGGGAGGAGGACATCCTCCTAGTTTTGGCAGCCTCCAAGCCTCCCCCTTCTCCTCGCCGCTCCCATTCCTGCGCCGATGGCGCTTCATTCGCCGAGCAGCGCGCGCGCCGCGTCGCGCGAGGCGAGGCATTCCGCGACCGTCCGATGCTCCACGGTCCATCGCTCCGCGCCGCGCAGCTCCGCGAGCCGCGGGACGAGCCAGGCGCTGCGCTCGGTGAGCGGCCCGTGGTCGTCGTTCGTGCCGCGGTTGTCGTGCACGTGCGCCTCGCGCGCGAAGGGCGCGACGGGGGCGAGGTCGGGTGGCGCGCCGAGCGTGCGCTCGTGGCCCACGTCCCAGCATGCCGCGATGCCCGCGCCGCGCGCCAATCCCGCCAGCTCCTGTGGCATCTGCGCCAGCTCCGGCCCGCGCGGCATGTTCTCCACGCGCACCTCGATGCCTTCCCCGTGCGCCGCACGCGCCAGCGCCCGCAGCGACGCAAGCGAGCGCGCGTACGCGCCCGCATCGGGCACGCCCTTGATGCGCGCGCCCGGATGCACGACCATGGCATGCGCGCCGAGGCTGCGCGCCAGCCCGAGCTGCGACGTGAGCCGCGCCACGTCGCGCGCCCGTGCCGCGTCGTCGGGCGATGCCAGGTCCACGCCGCGGAACGCGCCGTGGTAGCTCACCGAGAACGCGAAGCTCGGGAGCATGGCACGCAACGCCGCGCAGCCTTCCTCGCTCCCGAACGCGCCTTCGCCCGTGACCTCCCACGCGCGAAACCGCCGTGCCGCCGGCTCGAGCGCAGCGCGCAGGTCCTTCGCCAGCAGCAGCTCCCCGGCGGCGAAGGCCCATTCCACGCGAGCGGAGCCGGGGCCCTGCCGATAAGCCGTTCGCCTGCCGGCCCGCTAGGAACGCTCGTCGCGGAGGAGCCATGTGCGAAAGCCCCCGATGGGACAGGCATGCGTCTCACGCCGGTCCAGAAGGACGGGGCGGTCTTCCTCGGAGCGCTCGCCGTGCTCCTCGCCGGGGTATGGCTCGCCGTGTCCTTCGGCATGAGCTTCACGGGCGCGACCGGGGGCGCGATCTCCGGTTGGGCCATCGCCGTCATCGCGCTCGGCTACATCGTGGTCGCCGGCTCCGTGTTCTGGTGGTACTACGTTTCCCTGGACGAGCGCGAGCCGGCGCGCGGCGAGTTCCGCCTGGACGCGGAGCGGAAAATCCACGGCGGCGAGGGCTCCTTCCGCCTCAAGTCGCCCGGCCCGGGCGTCGTCGCGGAGCCGCAGTACCGCATGGCCGCGGACCCGTCGTTCGTGCCGCGCACCCTGCCCCGTTGGCTGGCCTGGATCGGGCTCATGGTCATCGCCCTCCTCGGCGCGGCGGCGCTCGTGGCGTTCGCGAAGACCACCGAGGACCCGCTCTCCCCCCTCATGGTCGCCGTCGGCCTGCTCGGCGGCGCGGTCATGCTCGGAGCCTTGGGCGTGGGCGAGATGAGCCACGCCGGGCCGTGGAACCGTCGGCGCGTGCCGTGAGCCTCAATCGCGCGGCGGGACGCTGACGTACCGGTTCCCCGGCTCGTAGAAGCGCCAGCGTCGGCGCGCGTGGTTCCCGGCGTAGTCCACGTTGATGCGCGGGCTGCGCGCGATGCGCGGCGGCGCGGGGCCATCCTCGAGGAACAGCGCGTCCCCGCACAGGTCCATCCCGTATTGCGCCTTCGTGATGCCGAGCGCCTCGCTCAGCTTGCCCGGGCCGTTCGTGAGCTCGCGCCGCCCGGCCGGCAGCCCGCGCCGCTGCGCCATGAGCGCCTCGCCCCGCACGGGGTCCACCGCCCGCACGAGCACCGCCTCCGGCGCACCGGCGCCGGCGCAGACGACGTTGAACGCCCAGTACATGCCGTAAAGGAGGAACACGTACGCGTGCCCGCCGTCGAGGTACATGGCCTCGGTCCGGGCCGTGCGCCGCCCGGCGTGGCTGTGCGCGGCCCGGTCCTCGGGCCCGCGGTACGCCTCGCACTCCACGATGCGCCCCGCCGCCTCGCCCTCCGCCGTGCGATGGACGAGCACCTTGCCGAGCAGGTCGGGAGCCAGCTGGGTGGCGGGCCGTCGGTAGAACTTCCGCCCGAGCCTCCGCGGCACGCCTGCGCATGGGGCCAAAGGTCCTGAAACCGTGGGGTTTTGGGGCGCCTTGGCCCCCGCCCCTGGGGGGCGCAAGCGCCGACCTCAAGGCGGGGTTGTGGGAGAGGCAGGGGGGCCATGGCCCGCTACCGTCTCGGTCTCCTCGTGCTCGTTGCCGCCGCGGGCGTGTTCGCCGCCTCGGCCTTCAA
>JAIVGT010000112.1 GCA_020201485.1 Halobacteriales archaeon | reverse complement strand
ACCGTGTACACCGTGTCCTCGTCCACCTTCTTGCCCAGGCTGGCCGCGACCTGGAGCGTGTTCGTCGCCTTGCGCAGGTCGCCCTGGGCCACGTAGAGCAAGGCGTCCAGGCCCTCGGCCGTGACCTCCAGGTGCTCCTCCTTGGCGATCTTGCGCATCTGCTTCTTGATGTCCTCCGGCTTCAGCGGCCGGAAGCGGAACACCGCGGTCCTGCTCTGGATGGGCTCGATGAGGCGGGAGGAGTAGTTGCAGCTCAGGATGAAGCGCGCCGTGCCGCTGTACTTCTCCATCGTGCGGCGCAGCGCGCCCTGCGCGTCGTTCGTGAGGGCATCGGCCTCGTCGAGGAAGATGATCTTGAAGTCGCTGCCGATGGGGGCGGTGCGGGCGAACTCCTTGATCTTGCCGCGCACGACGTCGATGCCGCGCTCGTCGCTCGCGTTCAGCTCCTGGAAGTTCTGCCGCCACGTCTCGCCGAACAGCTCCTTCGCCAGGGCGATGCTGCACGTCGTCTTGCCCGTGCCCGCCGGCCCCGCGAACAGCAGGTGGGGGAGGTTGCGGCTCTTCACGTAGCTCAGCAGGCGGGAGGTGACCTCCTCCTGGCCGACGACGTCGGCGAGCTTGGCTGGGCGGTACTTCTCGACCCAGATCTCGTCCACGGCCGCGCAAGGTGCCCCCCGCACTTGAAGGCAGCGGGCTTACCAAGCCTTCCGTCGTGCCAGATGGCGTTGTGGAACTCGCGCATCCGGCGGATGAAGTCTCGCGTCCACGGGTCGCGGATGCCCGCGATCTCCTTCTCGACGGCGATGCGCTTTGCCACGCTCATGGAGGGTCCCTCGCGGAAGGTGAATTTTCGCCGAGGACATCAGGGACTCCAGCTGCCGGATGAGATGCGCGGCCTCGGCATCCTCCCGGCGGGCGAGGTCTGCGAGCAGCTCCACCTGCCGCAAGCGGATGGCGTCCGGGTCCACGGAGCCGAGGCTGGGCGTGATGCATGAAACCGAGAAGGAGAGGGGGACGAAACTGCGCGCGGCCGCCTTGTTCTAGGCTACCGCGCGCCGAAACTCGCCGAACGGCTCAGCGCCGCTTCGAGCGCGTCGTGGCCCGCGTCGTGCCCTTCCCGCCCACGCGCTTCCCGCCGCGGTAGAGGGTGATGCCCTCCTCGGGCGTCGGCTTCCAGCCCTTGATGGGCTGCGCGAAGGTCATGTAGTAGCCATCGGGGGTGAGCACGCTGATGGTGCGCTCGCCCCACTCCTGGTCCGTGGGCGGCTCGTCGATGATGGCCCCGTTCTTCTTGATCTTGCTGTGGAACGTGTCCACGTTCGGGACGCGGAAGTACAGGAACACGCCGTTGCCGAGCGTGTCCGGGCTGTTCTTGATGCTGCGGCCGAACGCGCCGAAGTCGTAGTCCATGCTGCCCTGCGTGACCATCTTCGTCGAGGCCAGGCCGACGCCGAAGCTGCTCGCGCCCCGGCCGAAGGCGACCTGCGCGTGGATGGTCCTGCCCTCGCGCTCCATGCGCTCGACCTCGGTGAACCCGAGCGTGCGCGTGAAGTACTCCGTGTTCTTCTCCACGTTGTCCACGAAGATGTTGACGCCGTTCTTGGGGGTCGTGACCAGGGGGATCACCGCGCGGGCAGGCGCGGCGCCCCATTTGAAGGCATGTGCCAACGGCGGTCGCATCCCTAGGGACGAGCCTAGCGCGGGGTCAGAGCAGGCCCTTGGCGAGGAAGAGCTCGGCGTTCAGGATGCTCGCCCCGGCCGCGCCGCGCACGGTGTTGCTCCCGCTGCAGAAGAACTTCCAGCCCAGGATGGGGTCCGGGCGCAGCCGGCCCACGCTCACCGCCATCCCCCGCTCCAGGCCCCAGTCGCGCCGCGGCTGCGGCCGGTTCGCCGCGCGGTGCACGTGCACGGGCTGCTGCGGCGCGCTCGGCAGCTTCAGCCGCTGCGGATCGCCGCGGAACGACTCCCAGGCGTGCAGGATATCCGCCTCCCGCGCGTCGCGGCCGAGCTCGACGTGCGCGGTGATGCTGTGCCCCTCCTCGACCGGGACGCGCGTGCACGTCGCGCTCATCGTGATGGCGGCGGGCTCGATGGCCGCAGGCCCCCTCCCTCCGCCCGGGCTCGCGCGCAGCGTGCCCAGCAGCTTCAGCGTCTCCGTCTCGACCTTCTCCTCCTCCCCGCCGATGAACGGCACGACGTTCCCCAGGATGTCGAGGGTGGGCACGCCAGGATAGCCCGCTCCGCTCACCGCCTGCTGGCTCACGGCGATGCACCGCCGGATGCCAAAGGCGTCGTGCAGCGGCTTCAGGGCCATGACGAGGACGATGGTCGTGCAGTTCGGGTTCGTGACGAGGAAGCCGTCCGTGCCTTGCTGGCGCACGAGGGCGGCGTGGTCGGCGTTGACCTCGGGGATGAGCAGGGGCACGTCCGGGTCCATGCGGTGGTCCTTGGCGTTGCTGAACACCTTGTAGCCGCGCTTCGCCAGGTCGGACTCGACGGGCCCGGCGGTGCCGGAGGGGATGGCGCTGAACACGACCTCCGCGTCCAGGTCCTCGTTCGCCAGCTTCAGCGGCATGCCGGCGAACTCCTTCGGCAGGGGCTCGTTGAGCACCCAGTTCGCCGCCTCCGCGTACGCCTTGCCCGCGCTGCGCTCGCTCGCCACCAGCTCCGTGACGCGGAACTGCGGATGGCCATGCAGCAGGCTGAGGAAGCGCTGCCCGACCGCGCCCGTCGCGCCCACCACCGCCGCCTTCTTCACCGCCATGTCAGAGCCTCCGCTTCTCCTCGTGCGCCAGGAACGCGTCGTGGACCGCGTGCACGGCCGCCGTGCGCTGCGCCGTGCGCACGATGAAGCTGAGCGCGATGTCGCTCGCGCCGACGCTGATCATCTCCACGTTGACCCCGGCTTCGCCCACCGCCTGGAAGATGCGGCCCGCGGTGCCCGGGGTCTCGCCGATGCCCTTGCCCACGACGAGGACCATGCTCATGTCCGGGATGCCCTCCACGTTCTGGATGACATCCCCCGCCACGTCGCGCACGACCTCCTGCGCGCGGTCCAGGTCGCGCTGCTCCACCACGAGGGCGAAGCTGGCCGCGCTCGCCGCCATGTTGATGACGTTGATGCGGTGGTAGGCCAACGCGTCGAACACCTTGCGCCCCACGCCCGGCGTCGCTCCCATGCCCGGCCCGTACAGCTTCAGGATGCCGATGTGGTCGCGCACCGCCACGCTGCGCAGGCCCTTCCCCAGGCCGCGGCCGGGGCCGATGCGCGTGCCCTCCGCCTCCGGCCGGTTCGTGTTGCGCACCAGGACCGGGATGCCCTTGCGCATGACCGGCTCCACGGTGCGCGCGTGCAAGACCTCGGCGCCCAGGTAGGCCAGCTCCGCCGCCTCGTCATAGCTCATCTCCCGGATGGGCTGCGCCCCGGGAACGATCCGCGGGTCCGCCGTGAGGAAGCCGTCCACGTCCTTCCACACTTCGAGCCGCTCCGCGCCCAGCGCGTTGGCGAGGATGGCCCCGCTGAAGTCGCTCCCGCCCCGGCCGAACGTCGTCACGTTGCCATCGGCATCGGCCCCGAAGTACCCGGTCACGACGGGGATGAGGCCGTGCTGCATGCGCGGCACGAGGCTGCGCTGCAGGCGCTCCTCGATGGCGGGCAGGATGGGGCTCGCCGCGCCGAAGGTGCCATCCGTGAGCACGCCGAGCTGGTCGGCATCGAACGGCTCGCTGCTCAGGCCCTTGCCCCGCACGCACGCGCTCAGGATGCGCGCGCTCCACCGCTCCCCGAAGCTCACGCCCAGGTCCTGCGTCTTCGGCGTGAGCTCTGCCGTGTACGCGATGCCGTAGAGGAGGCGCTCGAAGCGGGCGAACAGCTCGTCGAGCTCGCTGCGCAGGCGCGGGTCCTTGCTCAGCCCGGCTTCCTCCAGGGCCGCCTCGTGGTGCTCCTGGAGGTGCTGGACGGCGGGGCGCACCGCGGCCTCGTCGCCGCGCACCTTCTGCATGGCCTTGAGGAGCTGGTCCGTGACCCCTTCCATGGCGCTGACCACGACCGCCCGCGTGCCCTCCTGC
>JAIVGT010000309.1 GCA_020201485.1 Halobacteriales archaeon | reverse complement strand
CGCCGCCCGTCATCACCGACCTCGTCCCGGCCCCGAGCAGCCACGCGCCGGGCGCGGTGCGCGTGGCCGCGACGTTCAGCGACCTCAACCTCGACCCGACCACGCTCGTCATGGAGGTGCGCGTCCAGCCAAAAGACGCCTTCGCGCAGGTCGAGGCCCGCGCCCGGCCCCTGGGCGAGACGCAGCAGGCGCTGGAGTACCACGACACGTTCTTCCACGGCGAGGAGGTCGAGGTGCGCGTGCGGGGCGGGGACGCGTTCGGCCGCTTCGCGGAGCGGGCGTGGAACTTCACCGTGGACGCGCGCGTGCCCCTGACCGTGCTCACGCCCGAGGGCAGCTTCCTCCCCGGCAACCGCACGAGCATCACCGGCAACACCAGCCTGCGCCTCGACCGCAGCGACGAGGGCAGCGGCGTGCTCGCGACCAGCTTCGCCTTGGTGAACGAGGACCTGCACCTGGAGACGAGCAACGTCACCATCAGCGGCAGCAGCCCCGCGCGCATCACGCTCGGCGCGAGCCCGGTGTACGTGAGCTCGGGCAACTACACCATCTTCTACGCCAGCGTGGACGCCGCGGGCAACGTCGAGCCGGTCAACGTGCGCAAGCTGTACGTGGACGACAGCCCGCCCGAGGTCAGCCTCAGCTTCCAGCCCGGCCGGCTCACGGCGCGCGTGCGCGAGGTGGGCGTGGGCGTGAAGGAGGTGCGCGCGACGTACGCCATCGCGCCCGGCGGGGCGCAGGGCGAGACCCTCATGAGCCCCACCGCCGACCCGCAGGTGTGGCAGGCGCAGATCCCGGACAGCGAGCGCGGCTCGCGCGTCGTGTACAGCGCCACGGCCACGGACAAGCTCGGCAACGTCGGCCGCGCCGGCAGCCCGGGCAGCCCGCTGAGCAGCGTCGTGCAGAACCACGCGCCCGCCATCACCCTGCAGCCGCCGAACGGCTCCCTGGCGCGCGGCACGGTGCGCATCGCGTGGGAGGTCGCGGACAAGGACGGCGACGCGGTCACGGTGCGCGTGCAGGCGCGGCCGAGCACGAGCGACCAGGCGCGCGACCTGGCCCCGGAGCGCGGCCCGAGCGGCGGCCTGGACTGGGACACGACGCAGGTCGGGGACGGCATCTGGGAGGTCGTGGTCAGCGCGCGCGACGCGTTCGAGACCGCCAAGGCCAGCAGCTTCGTGGACGTGAGCAACACCGACAGCAAGATCGTGCGCGTGCAGGAGCAGGCGGGAGAGCCCGGGCAGCAGGCCGTCCTGCAGGTCACGCTCTACAAGCCGGTCCGGCAGGCGGAGGCCGTGCTGAAGCTGCGCGGCGAGGAGGTGGCGCGGGTCCCGCTGCGCGACGACGGCGGCCCGCCGGACGGCGCTGCGCGCGACGGCGTGTTCAGCGGCGCGTTCTTCCCCACGAAGGAAGGGGACTACCGCATGGACCTGAACGTGCTCTTCACCGACGGGCGGAGCGAGACGCGCAGCGACGTGCCGGTGAGCGTGCAGTACGCCTACCCGGGCCGCATCGTGCACGACCCGCTGCTCCTCGGCCTCGTCATCGGCGTGCCCGCGCTCATCGTGGGCGTGTTCCTCTACCGCCGCTACGGCCCCATCAGGGTGCCGGGGAAGCGGTGAGGCGGGGCGCGGCCACGAGCAGGAGCAGGGGCCCGGCGCCGAGCGCGCCCAGCTCCGGCATGCCGGCGAGCGCGAACAGGGGAAGGGGGGCGAGGCCGCACGCGCCGAGGGCGAGGGGGCGGGCCCAGGAGCGCGCCTGCGACAAGCCCCACCCGGCGAGCAATGCGCCCGCCCCGGCGAGCATGAGCAGGAACGCGAGCAGCGCCTCCCCGCGCGCGATGGCCCCGAGCCCCGCGCCCAGCGTGACGGTCATGGCACCGAGGAGGAGGAAGGCCGCCGGCACGCCCTGCATGCCTGTTTGGACGCTGGCGGAAGGCGTGGAATGCCCGGGAAACGGGCGAGGGCCGAAGGCCCGCGACGTCGTCGCAACGGAGGCGTTGGGGGGTGCGGGGGCGCGAGCCCGAGGGAGCGGGCGAGCGGGGAGCGAGCAGGAGCGACCGAGCGGCGAAATGCCCCGTCAGACCTCTTCCTTCACCGTCTCGAACACCGTGCACGTGAACGTCTTGCCCACGCCCGGGATGGGCCGGATCTTGTCGATGACCATCTTGCCGATGCCCTCGACGTCCGGGCCGCGCACCTTGGCGATGATGTCCCAGTCGCCGCTGATGAGGTGGATCTCGTACACGCCCGGGATGGCGGAGATCTGCTTCGCCACCTGGGATTGGCTCTGGCCCTGGGACTGGTCGTGGGAGATGAACACGTAGGCGCACGTCGCCTCGCCGATGCGCTCGTAGCTCGGGATGATGGTGTAGCGGCGGATGGTGCCGTTCATCTCCATCTTGCCCATCCGGTCGTGCACCGTGGTGCGCGGGATGCTGGTGTGCTCGGAGATGGTCTTGGTCGTCTTCTTCGCGTTCTCCCGGAGCTCGCGGAGGATGGCCAGGTCCTTCTCGTCCAACATGGCTGCCGGCAAGCACCTGCTGGAGCATAAGCCTTTGTCACTTGTCCGGTGGCCTGGCCAACGCGTGGATGAATGCTGGGGTCTGCGGGCCTGGGGCAGCGCGGTGCCGATGGGCCTGGCCCCTGCGGAGCCTCGTCGCGGGTCCACGCGCTGCGCCCCCTGAAGCTTCAAGCAGCCATGCCGCGTTGCGCGCGCGATGCTGGACGCCCCGCAGGACATCACCGACGCCGACTTCCCCGCGTTCATCGCCGCGAACAAGGTCGCGGTCATCGACTGCTGGGCCCCGTGGTGCGGCCCGTGCAAGCGCATCGCGCCCATCCTCGAGGAGCTGGCGAAGGAGCACGCCGGCAAGCTCGCCGTGGGCAAGCTCAACACCGACGAGAACAGCGCCACGCCGATGAAGTTCGGCGTGATGAGCATCCCGACGCTCCTCTTCTTCAAGGACGGCCGGCTCGTGAACCAGGTCGTGGGGGCGGTGCCGAAGCCCGAGCTCGTGCGGAAGCTGGAGCCGCTCCTCGCCTAGGCGAGCCGCGCGCCCACCGCGTACGTCTGCGCTGCGTCCGGGAACACGCTGCCCCGGGCCCCGCCCTGGGCGCGCACGGCGTAGACGCCCGGCATGTTCAGCCCGTCGTACGGCAGCAGGTCGCTCGGGCTGGGCTGGTTCCAGGGCACGACGAAGCGCATCGCGCCGGAGGCGTCCGTGTCGCCTTCGATGTCGAACGTGAGGTAGCCGAGCGCGGTGCGTGCGGCGCGCGGCAGGAGCTGCACCGCGGCGTCCAGCTCGGGCACGCCGCTGCCGTACTGCACGGTGACGTTCACGTGCGCGCCGCGCACCGGGTCGCCGTTGCTGAAGCGCACGAGCACCGTGCCCTGCGCCTGCTCCGTCGGCAGGAACGTCGCTTGGTCCGGCACGACCTCCGCCGCGAGGTCGTCCCACACGCGGACCGGCGCCGTCGCGACCTTGCGCTGGCCGAGCGCGTCCTGCACCTCCGCGCGCGCCCGCTGGAAGCCCACGTCGGCGAACGCGTGCTGCGCCGCCAGGCCGAGGGCGGTGCTCCCGTCGTCCTCGAAGGTCCACTGCGCGCCTTGCGCGTCCGTCCCGGCCACGCCTTGCACGCTGAAGGCGACGGTGCCGAGGCGGTGGGCGGAGCCGGGGGCGGTGATGCGCGCCAGGGGGAGCTGCTTCGCGTAGGTCAGGCCTTCGCCCGCGGCGATGTGCACCACGCTGTTCGCCCGCACGCCGAGGAAGGTCGCCGCGCTGCCGTCCGGCCAGCGCACGGACAGGTCGGCGGACTCGGCGCGCCCCAGGCCGGCGTGCAGGCGCGGGTCGTCGCTCCCGAGGAAGCCGGAGCCGAGCTGGACCTCGAGGAGCTGGTCCGGCAACCCGGCCGCGCGCACCCACACGCGCGCGCCCGTCCACGCCCCCATCGTCGTCGTAGTCCGCCCACGCCCCGCTCCGCCCGGCGAGCTCGAGCTGGAAGTCCGCCCCGACGTCGTCGCGCTGCCGCTGGAACGTGCCGCCGAGGTTCTCGTAGAGGAGGAGGGGCTCGGCCGCGGGCAGGCCGCCGGTGTCGGAGGTCATGCCGTTCACGACCATGAGGTCCTGCTCGCCGTCGTTGTTCAGGTCGAACCAGTGCGCGGCCCAGCCGCTGTCGGGGAAGGCGTCGGTGAACGCGTCCTGCCCGCCGATGTCCTCGTACGTGCCGTCGCCGCGCGCGCGGAAGATGCCGTTGAGCTGGCTCACCCAGTTCGTGGTCACGACGTCCATGTTCCCGTCGTGGTCGAAATCCCCCACGGCCGTGCCCATGCCGTTGCGCGCGTCGCGCGCCTCGCTGTCCGCGTCGCGGAACGTGCCGTCGCCGTTGTTCAGGTACACGTCGTTGGCCTGCCCGTCGTTGCTCACGTACAGGTCCGGCCAGCCGTCGTTGTCCAGGTCGCTGGCCACGCTGCTGTAGCTCGCCGCGACCTGCGTCAGGTTCGCCGCCACCGTCGCGTCGCTGAACGTGCCGTCGCACCCGGAGCGGTACAGCCGGTTCTCCTGCTGGTAGGTCTCCAGGGGCAGGTCGGTGAGGTTCACGCGCCCGTAGTGGTCCACGAACAGGTCGAGGCAGCCGTCGCGGTCGTAGTCGAGCCAGCTCGCGCTCGCCCCCAGGCACTTCCACGCCTCGAGGCAGTCCTCGTCGCGCACGCCGGCCGCGTCCGTGACGTCGGCCAGGGCGCCGCGGTCGTTGCGCGTAGTCCGCCGCCGCGCAGCCGATGTGGTAGCCTTCGAGGGCCGCGCCGGTCGCCGTGGTCGCGTCCGCGAACGTGCCGTCGCCCGCGTTGCGGAGGAGCATGCTGCGCGGATGCCGGGCGTTGCGCTCCGGCTGGGACACGTACAGGCCGTTGACGAGGAAGAGGTCGAGGTCGCCGTCGCGGTCGACGTCGAGCCAGCACGCGCCCGGGCCGCTCATCTCCATGCGGAAGGGCTGCGCCGTGGCGTTGCCGAGGAAGCCGGCGTGGAGGTACGTGGCGAGGGCGGCGTCGTGCACCTCGCGGTACAGGGCGCGGCCCATCGGCGGCGGGTCGCCATGGCCTTGGCCGACGAGGCCGATGCCCGGCGCGGCGAGGAGCAGCACGACGGCGAGGGCGGCGCGGGGCGGCGCTCCCATGCCCGGCGGACGGCGTCCCCCGCCCTGAACGCTTCCCTGGAAAGCATGGCCGCGCGGTGCATCGCGCCCCGTTTCTTGGCGGCAGGCCGGGCCCGGCCGCGCGGGGCGACGTCGTCCTGCGTCGTGCGAAGGCGCCGCACGGCCCCGGTCTCCCGCGG
>JAIVGT010000308.1 GCA_020201485.1 Halobacteriales archaeon | reverse complement strand
GCCGGTGCGTCATGGAGGTCACGCGGGCCTTCTGCAAGGTGCGCAACCCGCGCTTCGTCGCGCTGGAGCAGGACGACGCCGGGAAGCTCGTCGGGGCGTGGCAGACCCTGGGCGGGGCGCGGCGCGCCGTGCCCGTGGGGCGCGTGCGCGTGTTCACCCTGCACGGCCTGGTGAGCGACGACGTGCGCGGGGTGAGCGCCGTGCATCCCATCCTGCAGACGGTGGACGACATGCTCGAGGCGCGCAAGGTGAACCGCGCCGTGGCGAAGCGGCTCGGCACGCCCGTGCGCATCGTCGAGCTTCCCCCGACGGCGCACGAGGACGACCAGGGGACGATGGCGGACCTGCTGGACAAGGTCCCGGCGGACGCGGACCTCGTGCTGCCGCCCGGGGCGAAGCTGAGCGTGCTCGGCCAGGGCCGGGACGTGCTGCAGCCGGACGAGGCGACGCGGGAGCACCTCACCGACCGCATCCTCATGGGGCTGGGCGTGACGAAGATCGCCCTCGGCCTGCCGGACGGGTCGAACCGGAGCGTGAGCGAGGTGCAGCGCGCCATGCTCCTCGCCGACAAGGTCGCGCCCTACCAACGGCAGGTGAAGGCGTTCGCCGAGAGGTTGTACGGGGAGCTGTTCGGGCGGAGACCGGTGGTGACCTTCGAGCCGGTGGACGTGCAGGACGAGCTCGTCGTGGCGCAGGTGAGCAAAGCGTTGGTGGAGACGGGCGTCAAGACGAAGGACGAAGTGTCTCAGCACTACTGGAGATGGACGGACTAGCGTTTCCTCGAGGGGGGCCTGGGGGGATTCGCTTCGCCATCGTCACGCAGAGCCGGTCGCGCGGATGAGGGCGGGCCGTGGCGCGAGAATCGCGTGATGCGGGATTCGCGTGGCGCGGGATTCGTGTGGCGCGGGGGAATCGCGTGGTGCGCGAATCGCGTGTGCGGGGGAGCGCGGCGATCGCGGCGAGACCTGCGGCGACGGCGAGGACGAAGGGCAAGGCGCTCGCGGCCGTAGTACCTCCGAAGGGCGAACGCGGCGACGAGGAAGCCGACGGGGGCATCGAAGAGCGGGGACAGCCGCGCCAGGCCTGCGAGGTGCTCGGCCCCAGCGAGGTCGACGAACGACAGCGCGGCGTTCAACGTCAGCACGGCCGCCAGGTACCGGGCGTCGCGCGCGCGGTAGGCCAGGATGAGGCCGGCGACGCTGAGCTGGAGGAGGCCGGCCGCGAGGGGGAAAAGCTGGCGGCCTCCACGAGCGGACGATTTGCAAGGTGGAGGATAAGGCTTGGGGCGACTCGCCCGGGTTGAGGTGCTGGAGTCCAGCGACGGCTGGAAGTGCAGGGACCATTCGCGGGGAACATTTTCGTTACGTTGATGGGCCAAAGCGGAAACGAGACAACGTCGACAATGTCGCAGACGTTGGAACGGCTGACGAAGGTGGGTTTGGTGGGAGGGAAAGTCGAGGGCGGTTCGTGTGGTTGACCGAGGAGACGATCAACCGGAATGGTTGAGCACTTCTTCATGGGTCGCTCCCGCCCGCACGCGAGGCGTTGAAACCACTGATGGTGCGCGCGCAGGACATTGCCGAGGCGTCGCTCCCGCCCGCACGCGAGGCGTTGAAACCGCGCTCAGCAGCACGTGTTGGGTCGTGACCTCAGTCGCTCCCGCCCGCACGCGAGGCGTTGAAACCTCGCCACCAGCTCACGCCCCCGGGCTGGCCTTGGTCGCTCCCGCCCGCACGCGAGGCGTTGAAACACGCCGCCCTCGGTGTGCAGCCGCGTCCCCTGCAGTCGCTCCCGCCCGCGCGCGAGGCGTTGAAACCTCAGTTGCGCGGAAGCCATGCCCGGCACCACCCCGTCGCTCCCGCCGCACGCGAGGCGTTGAAACACGCTTCGCGCGCAGCTCACCCGCCGCGCCCAGGTCGCTTTCGCCAGCATGCTAGGCGTTGAAACCTGCTGGCAGACGACGTTCGGTTCGAGTGGCGAGCGGCGACGAATGACGCCGTGCAGGACTTCATGCGCCAACATTGGGCCCTCCGCGTCGAGGATGAAGATGAGTTCTTGATGCAGCCCCACGTGGCGCCGCAGCGGTTCCTTGAGGGGCAACGGAGGAGGGTCGGCCTACCGATTCTGCATGCGCTCCGCGATGGCTTCGGCTTGCGCCTCGATGTACGTGCCGACGGCCGAGCCGTCCTCCGCCGTCAGGCTTAGCGGCTTGCTCGGCGTGCGGAACGTCGTCGCCGCGGCTTCGTTGCTCCGGAGGGCGAGAGCCAGGATAGAATTGCAAGGATGAGGACTCGTTCAGAGGCTGTTGGCGTCGTCTCCCTCGAGCGCACGAAGGTCGAAGAACATCGTCCGCTGCTGGCGTCCACGTTCCTTCCGCTCATCCGTCAGCGCGAATCCGACGCTGGTGTAGAACTTGATGGCGTCCTTGGATGTAGCGTTCAGGACGACCAAGCGCGCGCCGCGTTGCTCACCAAACTCCTGTGCCATGCCCATGACGTGTCGCATCATCATGCGGCCGATGCCCTTGCGGTGCCACTTCTTCGCCACTGCGAAGCGACCGATGAGGAGAGCAGGGAAGTTCTCAACCTCGAGGTGCGGGTACTTCGTGAAGGACTTGACGTGCTTGACCTTCTCACGTCGCAGGTCGCCCGGCGATGTGGTGAAGTATCCCACGAGTTCGCCTTTGAGATAGACCATCTGCGTGCGGCCAAGGTTCTCGCGCTCATAGTTCGCGACTTCCTCGGTGTTCAGGAAGTCGTTGAGGTCCTTGTCCCCGCAGTCGAAGTCGCGGACTTGCTTGTTCTCAGTGAAGGGCTCGAAGGAGAGGTCGTCCTCGGAAACCTTGGTGAACTCGGGGTCTGAATCGACGGTCATTTCCGCTTGCGCCGTTCATAGAGCGCACGAGCGTCCCGGTACATGGCCTTCTGCCGCGCGGTCAGGCGGAACTTCTCCAGCCGCTCAGAGAATTCTTGGGCCCGTTTCCCCTTGAGCGGCAGGATGGGCTCTGGGTAGGCCATGACTGGCACCTGCGGCAGGTTGGAGGAGGTGCTCCCCCTTCTTAAGAACTTGCTGGAAGCCGTTTCATCACTGGGTACCTGCGCAGGGTCACGTCCCGCCATTCACAAGATATTCTGGCGGGGTAATATACCAGTGTCGTTTAAGCTGATGCCAAGTCAGAGCGAACACCGCCTTGTGGCTTGGCGGTCTCCCAGGCGAGGGAGTTCGCAAGGAACTGGTCGAGCGGGAGTCGTTCTCGGCGGCTTGGTGGATGAGCAGCTGACGTTGGCCTTGACGGGAAACTCCTGCCTACAGGAGTAGGACCATCGTGAAACCCGAGGAAATCCAAGGCTCGAGTCCACCGGTCGCTGAGTTTCCAGTCAAGGCCGACGTTGTTACGCGATGACTCCCATAGATACTGCATGCACGCGGTGACGCTCACGCCGCTCGGGAGGAGCTTGACCTTGCCGGTCCGCCGGGGAGGAGGGACGCGAAGGAGGGAGACCGCGCCGAAGGCGTCACCAGCGTGAGGTCCATCTCCGCTTCGGCGCCAGGCCGGATGGGCCGGCCGGTCTCCTCGCTCAGAGCGGCTGCGTGCACACCGTGACGAGGTCGACCGTGAAGCGGAACCTTGCATCGTGCGGCTTCTTGCGCACGGGGAGCCACAGGTCGTACGTCTCCGTCCGGCCGTCGCAGTGCACGTCGAAGAAGAACAGCCGGCCCATCTCCGTCGTGGCGCAGCGGATGTGCAGGATGGCCTGCGTCGTGGTGCCGCAGAAGCCCGGCGCGCCGTGCTGGAAGGTGGGCTTGTCCGGGAACGCGTGGGTCCCGCCCAGCTGGAGCGGGAAGTGCTCGCCGTGGGCGGCCTTGCCGGGCCAGTCGCCGAACTCGAAGCGCCAGTCCGCGTGGCCGGCGTCGGCGTGGAGGTAGCTCGCGTCCTTGAGCTGGAACCAGTACGTGCACGGGCCGTGCTCCCGGTAGCCGGGGCGCTCCGTGCTCCGCGGGTGCTGCACCCGGATGGGGTCGCCCCGAAGATGCCGCCGAACAGGCTGACCCCGACGCCGAACAGCGTGGAGGGCCCGTTC
>JAIVGT010000111.1 GCA_020201485.1 Halobacteriales archaeon | reverse complement strand
GTCCCTTGACATCGAGAGTCTTCAGCTCTTTCAGACATTACACGATTCCTGTTCAATCGTGAATCTTCCGCGACTCCATGCCAAAGTCTACGTTGCAGACAGCCAGCGCGCAATCGTGACATCTGGGAACCTGACGCCATCGGGCTTGGACAAGAACTTCGAGTATGGTGTTGGTTTGGCTGACGAGGGCATCGTCCGGCAAGTGCGCAGAGACCTAGCGGCCTATGCCAAAGTCGGGTCGATACTTGACAATCAACAACTTGAGGAATTGGCCATCGCGGGAAAAGACCTCGCGAAGAGTTTCAAGGCACGCGAGGCATCCCTCGACGCAACCGCGCGGCGACGCTTCAATGTGATTCTCAGAGCCACAAACGACCAGATGCGGAGGGCCCGTGTCGGAAAGAGGTCAGCCCAAGGTTTGTTCTCAGACGCAATCCTGTTCATTCTCACGAATGGCCCGCTCACCACGAAAGAAATAGCACCGCAGATCCAGGCACTGCTCCCCGAGCTTTGCGACGACGACATTGAACTCGTCATCAACAACGAGCGGTTTGGCAAAGCGTGGAAGCACGGTGTGAGGAACGCGCAACAACAACTCAAGCGCCAAGGAATATTGACCTTTGACGGCATTCGCTGGCACGCGCCGCTGCACGATGTCTCGCTGCGTCATTCCGGGTCGGGCGTCGCGAAAAAATCGTAATCGCAACGAGCCCTTTGCGTTTCCGCGTGTACCCAGCCCCTTGGAGCATGTTCAATCGGCTCGTCACAATGGTAGCACACCCAGACGTCGCCGGGGAGTTGATCCATTGATCCTCACCCGTACATCCCCGGGCTCGTGTCCTTGTGCTCCGCCGCTCCGGCCTGCTTCTGCATCATGCGCAGCGTGCGCTCGATGTTCTCCGCCTCGCTGTAGAGCGGCTTGACGTCGATGTTCACGTCCTCGAGCAGGCTGTCGATGACCTCGATGACCTTGGCCGCGGCGCGCGCGTCCGGGTAGTTCGGGTTCGCCTCGGCCAGGATGCTGATGGTGTTGAAGTCGAGCTTCTTCCCCAGGTTGAGCAGCACGCCGCTCACCCCGGTGATGATGCCGTTGGCGAACTGGTTGAGCTGGTGCTTCTCCAGGGTCTTGCGCGTCTCCTCCGTGCTGCCGAGGGCGAAGACGTGCACCTCGCCCGCCGTGCCCTCGCCTTCGACGACCAGGCCCTCGGGGCTGATGATGGTCTTGCAGCCCTTCTTGCGCGCGAACTCCATGATGCGCTCGGCGATGGGGCGGATGAGCTTGGGCGCGGGCTGGAACTCGCTGATGAAGATGCACACGCCGCGGCCGGCGTAGATGCGCACCGGGTACATGGGCACGGCGTTCCTCACGATGCTGACCGTGGGGAAGTGCTCGGAGTCCATGATGCCGATCTGCTCCAGCTCCAGCACGTCGATGAGGTAGTTCGCGGTGATGGTGCTGACCAGGCCCACGCTGGGGAAGCCGTCGATGATGGTCGCCCCCTTCAGGTCGACCTGCTTGAACTCGTGGATGGTGAGGTCGTCCTCGCCGGGCATCGGGTTGGGCGTAGGCGAGCGCTGGTCATGAACCCTGCGCCGGGGGCCAAGCTTTACGGCCAAACCGGCCATCGCCCTCCGATGCCCGGCAGCATCCTCGTGGGCTACGACGGCAGCGACGCGAGCAAGGCCGCATTGGCCTTCGCGGCGGAGCGCGCGGCCGTGACCAAGTCGAAGGTGCTGCTGGTCACGGTCGTGCCGGCGAACCTGCACAACGTCGGGTTCACGGAGCTGCTCCTGCCTGGCATCCAGCTGCCGAAGCTCGTCGAGGGCACGTTCGAGGCGACGGCGAAGAAGCGGCTGGAGGATGTCGCGGCTCCCGTGCGCAAGCATGGCGTGCCCGTCGACGTCGTGGTGCGCAGCGGCGACGCGGCGGACGAACTCATCGCGGCGGCGCGCGACCTGGAGGCGGACGAGGTCGTGCTCGGCCACAAGAGCTACGAGAGCAAGCTGCCGCAGGGCATCGGCTCCATCGCGGACAAGGTGCTGCGCTACAGCGACCGGACCGTGACCGTGGTGCGGCCGCGGCCGAAGGCATGACCACGAGCCTCGAGCGGGGCCGCCGGAGCTCGGATACGCCCCTCGCCACGGGCGCGCTCGGCCTCGGCACCGCGGTGCCGTTGGCCCGCCCCGCCCCCGCGGCAAAGCCTTAAGCCCGACCTGGCCTTGCCGAGCCGTCCGGTGGGGTGGCCGAGCGGTTAGGCACCTGACTGCAGATCAGGTTTGAGCGAGTTCGACTCTCGCCCCCACCTTTCCCCGCGCGTGGAGGCCGCGCCGGCGAGGCCGGAACGCGGCCGCTGTCGGACGTGCGCAGTGGGCCTCCCGCTAGCTTCAAGCCCCGGCATCGCGCCTGCTCCCCTGATGCGCCGCTGCCTGGCCCCGCTGCTGGTTGCGGCCCTCCTCGCGCCGGCGGCGCTCGCGCAGTCGAGCCACGGCGTCATCGTGCAGTTCGCCCGCGCGCCCACGCCCGACGAGCGCGCCCTGCTCGCCCTGCACGGCGTGCGCACCTTCGTCAGCATCGTGCCGGCGGCCATCGGCGACGCGAGCCCGGCGGACGAGGCCTGGCTCCGCGCCCAACCCTTCGTCGCGCGCGTGGACGCGGACCAGCCGCTGGAGCGCACCGACGCCTTCGCGGCCAGCCTCATCCGGTCCGGCGGGCCGTTGCTCGACCTCGGCTTCGACGGCTCGGGCGTGACCGTCGCCGTGCTCGACAGCGGCATCGATGCGTCGCATCCGGACGTGGCGGGCCGCGTGCTCGCCGACGTGAGCTACGTCAACGGCGGCTGGCAGAGCATCAGCGTGGACACCGACGGGCACGGCTCGCACGTCGCGGGCATCATCGCCGGCAACGGCGCGGCGAGCGCGGGGCTCGTCCAGGGCATCGCGCCCGGTGCAGGGCTGGTGGGCATGGACTTCACGCGCGCCTTCACCACCTCGACCGCGCTGCAGGCCATGGACTGGGTCCTGAAGAACAAGGACCGCTACCACATCCGCGTCGTGCAGAACTCGTGGGGCCGCGCGGACAACCCGACGGCGTGGGACCCGGGCGACAGCATCATCCGCGCCAGCAACCGCCTCGTGGACGAGGGCCTGGTCGTCATCTTCAGCGCCGGGAACAAGGGCCCGGAGCCGGGCAGCGTCAGCCTGGAAGGGCGCAACCCGAACGTCATCACCGTGGGTGCCGTGGACGCTGCCGGGCTGAGCCCGGCGTTCAGCGGACGCGGCCCGGTGCGCGACGGCTCGGGCGCGGTGCAGCCCTGGATCAAGCCCGACGTCGTCGCCGACGGCGTGGACATCGCGAGCATCCGCAGCGGGCAAGCCGTGGGGAAGGTCGTGCAGCCGCAGCTCGTCCCGACGCAGCTCCCCGGCCTCGGCCAGGGCGTGGCGCCCGAAGCCGCGCGCTACACCACGCTCAGCGGCACGAGCCAGGCCGCACCCCAGGTCGCCGGCCTGGCCGCCGTCATGCTCCAGGCGAACCCCCGGCTCACGCCCGGCCAGGTGCACAACCTGCTGCGCAGCACGGCCATCGACCTCGGCGCGCCGGGGCCCGACGACGCGACCGGCTTCGGCCTCGTGGACGCGCGCGACGCCGTGCTCGCGGCGCAGGGCCAAGAAGCGGACCACGGCAACGTCCTGCTGCGCGGCGGGGAGGAGACGTTCGACGCCTCGGGCACCATCGCCACCGCCACCGGCCAGCTCGTGCAGACGAGCCCGGTCGTGCAGGTGAGGCAGGGCGGCATGGTCGAGGCCACGTTCCCGGTCAAGGCCGGCGCGACCGCGGCGCGCTTCGACTTCTCCTGGAGCCCGGTCACGGTCGCGTTCCAGGTCTACCTCGTCGGCCCGGCGCAGACGCTCGGCCCGTGGAGCACGTCGCGCACCCTGGGCACGGAGCGCACCATCAGCGGCGGCGAGCCGGGCCTGGCACCCGGCGTGTACAAGCTCGTCGCCCGGCCCACGGGCGTCGCGAGCGTGAGCTACCACGCGACCATGACCGCGACCATCCGCGAGCAGGCGCAGCTCCCCGCCCAGCTCAGCGACCGCTACCG
>JAIVGT010000110.1 GCA_020201485.1 Halobacteriales archaeon | reverse complement strand
CTCGCAGGCGACAATCAACAACGACGTGTTCGACACCAACGGCATCGGCGTCCTCATCGACGTCGACCAATTCGGCGGCAACGCCGCCAACGTCACCGTGACGAACAGTGAATTCGTCGGCAACGAGGCTGGCGTGTTCATCAACGGCCTAGATGGTGCGGCCGACCCCGGCGCGCACGTCACGAAGAACGACTTCCAGGCCAACCTCTTCGGCGTGTTCTGCTGGAGCGAGGGCGAGAACGGCGTCCCGCTCACCGACCACAACAACTTCAACCACGACTATCTCGAGGCGGTCTCCGGCTTCAACGGCGATCAGGCCAACTTCCCGTCCTCGACGTGCAACTTCGACCGCAACTTCTACGGAGACGACACCCAGTTCATCGGCGCCACCGACACCAACACGAACATCCGGAACACGGCGTGGGCCGACTTCACGACTCCGTCGAGCCCGGTGACGGTGACGGTCATCACGACCGTCCAGACGATGACGCTCCCGGCTACGCTCAATGGGCCGCTCGTCGTCGGCCGCGGCGGCAACCTCACCATCAAGGACGGAACGCTCGATGCCAACCACCAGTTCTGGGGCAGCGCGCCCGGGGGCTCGCTGCAGACGAAGAACCTCGTGGTGAAGAACAACGGCCTGCTGCTCGTCCGCAACGACGCCGACTCGCTCAAGACCATCACCATGAGCGGGCGCACACACTGGGACGACGAGTTCCTCCTCGGCCTCGGCTCCATCCAGGTGTGGCAGTACAGGAACCACGCGCTCCTCGACGGTTGGAGCGTGGACAAGGCGGACTCGGTCTACCTTGGGACCAGCGGGATCACGACCGAGACCACGACGTACCAGCCCACCATCCAGAACTTCCTCGTCACGAACAGCACGGGGATGGGCGGCATCCTGGGCACGACGTTCAAGCCGACGTTCACCAACAACAACTATCGTTTGAACAACCTCGTCTGGTTCATCCTCCTCGCCACGTACACCTCCACCGGGGAGACCTACGAGTCGAACAACATCGCGGTCGAGAGCGAGCTGAGCACGGTTTCGTACTCCGGCGACCTCTTCGCCTCCAATAATCTGGGCATCGTTTCGGCCATCGATACCGGCACGACCGCGGACTCGACCGGCCTGGCCTACAACGCGTACGCCGCCGTCAGCCTCGCGTCGACGCTCACCATCACGAACTCGAACTTCCGCGACAACTACCAGCAGTCGATGATGCTCTGGGCCGCGTTCGTGGCGGCGGCCCTCGTCGAGCCGACGCTGACCTGCTCGAACTGCTGGTTCTACCAAGCCGACGACAAGTCGTACGATGCGAACGGTGGCGGGACCATCACGGTCACGCAGTCCCTCGCGGCGAACAACGCGCCCAACCCGCCATGGCTCAACGATGTCATCATCGCCGACGGCGCGGCCACCAAGACCTTGTCCGGGACTCTGAAGGCGCCGGCGATCTCGCGGGGCGGCGGCACGCTGCTCGTGGACGGGGTCACCTTGGACGGCGACGGCAGCCGCTTCCCCATCGGCGCGAAGACCGGCGGGGTCGGGGCGGCGGCCACGGGCCACATCACGATCAAGAACTCGACCGTGAACAACATCCGCTACGTCGCGCTGAACGACTCGGCGGGGGCGCTGGTCGAGAACAATGTGTTCAACAAGACGGCCACCCTGTTCGAGTCGTTCTTCACGGGCGCGACCATCCGGTGCAACCAGATCAGCAACACGGGCATCGTGGACCGCTGGATTCGCCAGCAGGGCACGGGCAAGAAGCTCGTGTACGACAGCAACCTGCTCAGCCACGCCTCCGACGTCCGGCTCGGCCTGGAGCCGCCGGAGACGGAGACCGCGGACATCCTCCGCAACGGCTTCACCAATGGCAACGTCAACCCCGACCGCCCGTTGGTGTGGCGCAACCACGATGGGACCATCCAGGCGCACGAGAACAACATCCTCACGTATCTCGGCATGACGGACAGCACCAACACCGCGGCGGGCGACGCGGGCGGCCTCGTGTTCAACGCGACGAACAACTACTGGAACAGTCCGAACGGCCCGACGGTCGGCAGCACGGTCGGAGGGGCGATCTTCGAGATCGACCACAACGGACAGCCGACGTACACGCCGTTCTACACCTCGCTCCACCCCGTCTCGCCCTGCGCCGGCTTCTCGATCAGCCCGACCTCACCGACGGAGCTCGACACCGTTACTCTGAAGGACACCGCGTTCGCCCCGGACACGAGCGGCGTGGCGTCGAAGGTGTGGGACTTCGGCGACGGCAGCCCGACGCAGACCATCACCGATGGCACGACCACCGTCACGCACAAGTTCGTGGACGGCGGCAGCTACACGGTGAAGCTCACCGTCACCGCGAACAGCGGCGCGAGCGCGGTCGGCCAGAAGGTCGTGGCGGTCTCGCACGTGGCCCCGGTCGGGAACTTCGTGTCCTCGGTGGTCAACGAGATCACGGCCGTGACCTTCACGGACACGAGCACGCACCCCAACACGCCGCGCGACGACCCGCCCACCGGCTGGACCTACGCCTGGAACTTCAACAACGGCGAGGGCAGCAGCAGCGCCCGCAACCCGAGCTTCCGCTTCGCGGACGGCGGGAGCAAGAGCGTGAAGCTGACCGTGACCGACAACGACGGGCAGACGAACCAGGTGACGAGGACCATCACCGTCCCGCACGTCAGCCCGGTGGCGAACTTCGGCTGGACGGGGAGCGCGGAGAGCGACACCTTCCAGTTCGCGGACAGCAGCACGCACCCGAACGCGCCGAACGACCACATCACGGCCTGGGCTTGGACGTGCAACGACGGCTTCACCAGCGCCTCGCAGAACCCGAGCCACAAGTTCCCGGACGGCGGCACCTTCAGCTGCTCGCTCAAGGTCACGGACGACGACGGGCAGCAGAACACGGTGACGAAGTCGGTCGCGGTCGGCCACGTCGCGCCGGTGGCGAACTTCGGCTCGACGCTGGCGGACGAGTCGAGCCCGGTGAGCTTCACCGACAGCAGCTCGCACCCGAACCCGAACGACGCCCCGCCTTCGGGCTGGGCTTACGCCTGGGACTTCAACAACGGCGAGGGCACGAGCAGCGCGCGCAACCCGGGCTTCCAGTTCGGGAACGGCGGCGACCTGCCCGTGACGTTGACCGTGACCGACAACGACGGCATGAGCAGCAGCGTGACGCGCACCATCAGCGTGCCGAACCCGGGCGACACCGTGGTGTTCAGCGACGCCAGCACGCACCCGAACGCGCCGCGCGACAGCATCGTGAGCTGGAGCTGGGACTTCGATGACGGCAGCGCCCTGGACACGAGCCAGAGCCCGGCCCACGTCTTCGTGAACCAAGGCGCGTACCAGGTGACGCTGACCGTGACCGACGGCGACGGCGAGACGTCGAGCCTGACCATCCGCGTGCCCATCGGCAACATCCCGCCCGCGGTGCAGTTCACCTTCAGCCCCCAGGACCCGACGGACCTGGACACGGTGAGCTTCGACAGCAGCGGCACGACCGACCCGGACGGCAGCATCGTGAGCTACGCCTGGGCGTTCAGCGACGGCTTCACGAGCACGGCGCAGAACGTGGACCACCGCTTCCTGGACGACGGGGACTACGACGTGACGCTGACCGTCACGGACAACCTCGGCGGCCTGACGGCGCTGACGCAGACGGTGAGCGTGGCCAACGTCGGCCCGACGGCCGGCCTGACGGCGAACCCGGCGAACCCCCAGGTCAACGACCCCGTGCAGTTCTACGACGGGAGCAACGACCCCGACGGGAACATCGTGAGCTGGGACTGGACCTTCGGCGACGGCGCGGGCAGCGCGGACGCGAACCCGGTGCACACCTTCGCAGCGGGCGGCGACTACACGGTCACGCTCACCGTCGTGGACGACGACGGCGTGCCGGCGAGCATCGTGCAGAACGTGCACGTGTGCGAGACGCACATCAGCCTCGTGCTGGCCGACCCGCAGATCGAGGTGTGCACGAAGATCCACCTCGACGACCCGGTGAGCCTGGTCGGGGAGCTCGAGGAGCTGGTCACGGACCTCGTGGCCAGCCTGCTGGAGAACCTGCCGCCGCTCTGAGCGAGGGGTGCGCCCGCGGGGGCTGGGCCCCCGCATCCTTTTCTTCTTGCCCTTGGCAGCGCGCGCGCTGCGTCGCCGGCCCGACGAGAAGGGAAGCCAGCACAGGGATTTGAACCCTGGACCTGCTGATTACGAATCAGCTGCTCTACCGGCTGAGCTATGCTGGCGCGTGGAGCGCGAGCGGCGGCCCGCAGGGCCGGGCCCTCGCGTGGCCGCGTCATGCGCTTTTCCCATTAAAGGGTTGCGCTGGCCCTCCGCCGGGCCTCGCCTCGCAAGCCTGATGCGGCGCGCGGCCCCATGCGCCGCGTGCGCCGCACGAAGATCGTGTGCACGCTCGGCCCGGCGAGCGACCCGCCCGAGGTCCTGCGCGGCATGGTGCGCGCCGGCATGGACGTCGCGCGCCTGAACTTCAGCCACGGCAACCGCAGCGAGCACGCGCGCCGCGTGCAGGCGGTGCGCGATGCGGCGAAGGCCGAGGGCAAGGTCCTGGGCGTGCTCCTCGACATCCAGGGCCCGAAGATCCGCGTCGGGGACCTGCCGTCGCCCGTCGCGCTCCCGCCCGGGACGCGCGTCCGCCTCGCGCCCGAGGCCCGCTGCCCGCCCGGGGCCATCCCGGTGACGCACGAGACCCTGGCCAAGGACGTGCAGCGGGGGAGCACCCTCCTCCTCGACGACGGCAACCTGGAGCTGCGCGTGACCGGCACCGACGGCGAGCAGGTCGAGGCCGAGGTCGTCGTCGGGGGCGTGCTCAAGGCGCACAAATCGCTGAACATGCCCGGCGCGAAGCTCACCCTGCCCGCGCTGAGCTCGAAGGACCTGGAGGACGTGCGCTTCGGCCTGCAGCTCGACGTGGACCTCGTCGCGGCCAGCTTTGTGCGCACGACGGAGGACGTCGCGAAGGTCAAGGCCCTGCTCCTGCGCGAGGAGCTCCCCCCGTTGCTCATCAGCAAGATCGAGCGCCCCGAAGCGCTGGACAACCTCGACGCCATCCTGCGCGCGAGCGACGGCGTGCTCGTGGCGCGCGGCGACATGGGCGTGGAGCTCCCGCCGGAGGAGGTGCCCCTCGTCCAGAAGGACCTCATCCGCCGCTGCAACGTCGCCGGCCTGCCCGTCATCACCGCCACGCAGATGCTGGAGAGCATGATGCACGCGCCCCGCCCGACGCGCGCCGAGGCGAGCGACGTGGCGAACGCGGTGTGGGACGGCACCGATGCCGTCATGCTCAGCGGCGAGACCGCCGCCGGGCAGTATCCGGTGCGCGCCGTCGAGGTCATGGACCGCATCGTGCGCCGCGCGGAGGAGGCGCACCTGCAGCAGGGGGCGCGGGGCCGCGCCCTGGCCAAGCCCACGGTGCAGGACGCCATCGCCCACGCCGCGTGCACGACGGCGGAGCAGCTCGGCAGCGCGGCGGTCGTGGCGCTCACGAACAGCGGCAGCACGGCCCGCCTCGTCAGCAAGTACCGGCCCACCGTGCCCATCCTCGGTGTGACACCCATCCCGCGCACCGCCGGGCAGCTCCAGCTCATGTGGGGCGTGCTCCCCCTCCTCGTGCCTCGCGCGTTGCGGGAGGACCAGCTGCTCGACGCGTGCCTGGCGGAGGGCCGGGAGCGCGGCTGGGTGCGGCCGGGACAAACGGTCGTCGTGACAAGCGGCCGCTTGGGTGTCACCGGGACGACCGACCACCTGCGCGTGGTCGGCGTGTCCTAGCGATACGACATCGCATGGCTATTTCTGAATCACAGCATTCAATACGACCTCCCAAGCAGGCAAGGGCCGGGTCCTCCGCGTGGCGCGCCGCGCAGCAGCACCGCTGATCGCCGTCGTCCTCACCCTGACCGCGCTTCCCGCCGCGGGGTTCTTCGTCGCGCCTTCCCCGACATTCCCCGGTGGTTTCGGTTCCTTTCCGGATGCGGCGGGCGTCGCTGCCCTCCAGGAACGCTTCGCGTCGGGAGCGCCGAGCGCGATGCTCCTCCGGGCGGCCGCGCTGCAGATCTGGGTCCCCGACAATGCGATGACAATCCCTGCGCATGCCGATTGGGCGGGGGCCGCTCCCGCCCCGTTCCAGCCCGGGTTGGCGCGCCTCGCCCTGGGGATGGCGCAGGCCCACGCCGGCCTCGATGCCGCCTTCGCCCCGCTGACCGCCGCCCAACGAGCGGACCTCGTCGAGCACGGCGCGGCCGCCTTGGTCGCGGAGCACGCGCTCGCCCTGGGCCATGCGACCCCGGCGCAGCGCGACCTCGCCGCGCGCATCCGGGACGAGGCGGGCCTGGTGCGCATGCCGGCCCTCCTCCAGGCCGCGGTCAGCCTGGCGCGCGCGGGCGAGGACGCGCAGGGCGCGCTGCCGCACGGATGGGTCGGCGTCGCGGCCGGGGGAACGTGCGGCGTGCAGGGCAGCCTCGTCTTCGCCAGCCCCGACTGCAGCGTGCTCGTGGGCGACGCCGGCCCCACGACCTACACCTTGCCCGCGGCGCTCATCGTGGACGAGGGCGGCGCGGACCGCTACCTCAACAACGCCGGTGGCGGCAACGGCCGCAGCATCGACGGCGCGCCTCCCGTGGCGATGCTCCTCGACCTGGGCGCCGGGAACGATGTGTACGCCAGCAACGTCTCCGGGACGGGCGCGACGCAAGGCGCGGGCTACCTTGGGGCCGGCCTGCTGCTGGACGAGGGCGGCGACGACACGTACACGGCTTCCGCTCGCGACCTGAGCGTCGACGGCCGCTTCGCCGCGCAGGGCACCGCCCTCGACGGGGCGGGCATCCTCTGGGACCAGGGCAGCGGGAGCGACGCGTACGCGAGCCGCAATGCCGCGCAGGGCACGGGGCTCATCGGCTTCGGCCTGCTCCTGGACGAGGGCGGCGCGGACCGCTACAGCATCCCGTACACCTTCGACAGCGAGGCGACGCAGGGCACCGGCTGCTACGGCGGCGACGGCCTGCTCCTCGACCGCGGCACGGGCAACGACGTGTACGACGGCTCCATCGACGACCTCCAGGGCATGGGCTGCCTGGGCGGGCTCGGCCTGCTCTACGACGCCGGGGGCGACGACACCTACCTCGACCGCAGCGGCTGGGGCGAGCTCGACGGGCTCACCGTCCTGCAGAGCGGATGGGGCCAAGGCTACGGCGAGCTGGGCCGCGTGGGCCTGCTCCTCGACGCGGCATGCGACGACGTGTACACCGCAGCGGTCCAGGACCCGGCCCTGCCCCGCATCTGGGAAGCGCACCACGCGC
>JAIVGT010000307.1 GCA_020201485.1 Halobacteriales archaeon | reverse complement strand
CCGTTCCGCACGACGAGGTCGACGTCGAGGCTGGCCCCGGCCCGGGGCACGCCGCGCAGGGTCAACCGCTCCACGCCCAGGTCGGACTGCGTGCCCTGGGCCTCGGCCAGCGGGGCGAGGAGGGGGAGAAGGGCGAGCACCGCGGCCAGGCCGAGGAGCATGCCGAGCGCGGCCCGCATCGGGCGCGCATGGCGCAAGCTGGCATTGAAGGTTGCTTCGGATGGGACGCGGCGCGCCGCCGGGACGCCAGGCTCAAGGCCCGGGCCGCGCACGGCAGCCCGCGGTCCCGGACCTCCGGCCTTTCGGCCGGCCTGCCCGCGGCCAGCACGGCTGTCGTCCCGCGGGGTGGGCAACGCTTGCGCCCGAGGCTTCATGCCGCGCGCGTCCCGCCCAGCATCGCCCCGGAAGGTTGCCCCGGGGAAGCGTCCGCGCTTTGTCACCGGCGTGACGAGCACGGGCTCAAGCCTGTCCGGACCCCCGGCTGGCCTGGAACCACGGAGCGTGTTGCCCGTTGCCGAGGTTGGGAATCATCATGGTCATCACCTGCACGGCAGTCCTGGGAGGGACCCTGCCGTTCGCCATGGGTGGGCTCGATGGCGTCACGAGCGCCAGCATGGGCCAGTTCCTCCTGAAGCCGAAGCTCGACGGCAGCGTCGTCGTGGAATGCCAAGGGCTGAGCCCGCTGCTCAACGCGTGCGGCCCGCAGCCGTTCGCCGGCTGCGCGAGCGGCTGCGCCCCGGCGATCACGGGCACGCTCGGCTACACGGGACGCATCACGGCGACCATCCGCGGGTTCGACAACAACCACCCGCCGCTCCCCGTGTTCATCTCGCAGTACTGCGACTACGTCGCAGGCAACAGGGGCGACGTCGCCACCGTGCACCTCGCGGGTTGCGGGTACACGTCCGACGCTCCGTACCTCTGCCCCGCCGGCCGCTGCGGGTACTACATGCAGGGCCCGTTCACGCTCGAAGGGCTCGCCACGCTGCCGCTCACGCCCATCGCCAAGCCGGTCGGGCCGTGGACCGTGGAAGTCGTGACCGTCTGAATCTGACAGAACTTGCAAGGTGAGGAGGGAAACCACGTGAACAAGATGGTGTTGGTGTTGGCCGCGGCGATGTGCGCCGCGGGAGCCGCGATGGCGGAGAGCGCCGTCGTCGGAGGGAATCTGCACACCCCGGCCGGGGACGTGCCGCTCGCGGACACGCAGAGCAGCATGCCCGACACGGGCGCTGCGCAGCCCGTGCTGGGCCAGGCGCCCAAGCCGGGCGACGCGGTGGACCAAGCGAACGGCGCGCTCGACGAGAACGGCGTGCCGCTGAGCGTGGGCCTGGGCGACCAGGTCTATCCGAACGTGCACTGCACGCCCGCGCCCGACCCCGCCCTGCAGCCGGCCGTCGAGGCCGCGTGCACGAGCGAGCCGAGCGTGCCCATCCCGCAGAACGACTACCTGAACGTGGACCAGGAAGGCGCGCACATCGGCAAGTACGTCAAGGCCGACTCGCACGACTCCGTGCAGAAGTTCGCGCCCGACCAGGCCCCGAGCGACGTCCGCGACCAGCTGTTCGCCGTCAACGACGCCGTGAACACGGCGGTCGAGGCGAGCATCGCCGACGACAGCGTGCCCGGCTGCGACGCCGGCGCCATCTGCTTCATCGGCGGCTTCCCCGGCGGCCACGCCGGCGGCAAGGTCAAGGAATTCGGCAGCAAGGCGACCGGCGCGCTCGCCGCCATCGCTGCGGGCAACGAGGAGAGCTGGCTCACCGGCGGCGACGAGCTGCTGAACGACCCCGGGTACAACCTCGGCGCCACGAGCGGCAGCCAAGGCACGGGCGCGGACGCGCAGAGCGACACGCTCGGCGCGAGCGGCGGCGCGGACCTGGGCACGATGGCCATGGCCGCGGCCCTCATCGGCGCGCCCATCGGCGGCTTCGTGCTGTACCACCGCATCCGCAAGGACCACACGCTGAACAACAAGACGCGGCAGGCCGTGTACGACGGCGTCGTGCAGCACCCCGGCATCGGGGTCAACGACGCGGCGCGCATGGCCGGCTGCTCCTACAGCACCGCGGCCTACCACCTGGAGCGCCTCGTGGAGGAGCGCCTGCTCATCGTCGGCGACGAGGGCCGGCGCGCCCGGTTCTTCAAGAACGGCGGCGCGTTCAGCCAGGCCGAGCGCGACTTCATCCCCGTGCTGCAGAGCAAGGAAGCGATGGACGTGCTCCAGGTCATCGTCGAGAACCCGTGGTGCTACCGCGCCGAAGTCGCGCAGAAGCTCAACGTTTCCGGCCCGACCGTCAACTGGCACCTGAAGAAGCTCATGGGCGTCGGCGCGGTCAAGGAGATGCGCGAGGGCCGCGTCAGCTACCTGTACGCGGACAAGAAGCTGCTCAACCAGCTGGGCGCGAACCTCATCGGCAAGGTGCCGGAGGAGCACATCGCCCGCCTGCGCTTCGAGCGCGCGCCGGAGACGGAGCTCGTGGAGCCCGCCCTGGGCCTGCCCGAGACCACCGTGCCCGACGTGGGCATCGGCGAGCTCGAGCTCGCGCCCCTCGCGGAAGCCTGAACGTCGAACGCACCGGCCCGCCGCGCACACCACGGCGGGCCGGGATTCCCTCCTTCATGAACTTACCAGCACCTGCAAAGACCGTGGCAAGAAAAGAAGCGTTCCCAATCGACCGAGTCAAGGAGTCTCGAACGACTGGCAGTACACGAAGCCGTTGTTATACTGGTGCATGTGCGTGCCGGACGTGCACGGCCCACAAGCGTGTGCGGGATCGTCCGCTTGGCAGGTGTGTGCCGCGCCGATCTGTGCGACCCCCACACCGACTGCCAACGCCAGTGTTGCAGCCAGAACGAGTGTTCCAAACTTTCCCATCTTTTTCACCTCCTGGCCCCCCGGCCGGCGGCCATAAGGTGGCAATAAAAAAAAAAGGGTGACGGTCGAATTCTCATAGTCGGGGGGCGTCCGTGCGGGGTCTGCTCTCGGAAGGGGAGGTCAGCGAGAAAACAACTAAGAATCATACGCAGTCGGCAGCAGCCAGCGACTCGGCGTGCCATATCGCCACCTGCATTAAGTGGCACCGGAACAAATGACGATTGCGTGGCCTTTTAATGTGACACGTGCTTTCCGGGGTCGTGGCCCAGACATTTGCCCTCCCTTTTCTCTGCCTAATCGTCGTCTTGGGCGGATGTGTCGCGTCTCCGACAAAACCGTTCGCCGAGGGATCCGGTTCGGTTCCAGAGGATTCGTCGGATGGCGCTGTCAATCAGACGCTTGCACATGACCACCTCGATGGCTGGGAGGCCGACGCGCTTTGCCTCTCAGGGGGCGGAGGGTCGCTTGGGCGAGATGAAGGCCGTGTCCTTCCTGGGACGAAATCGGTCACCATCGTCGCGGTCGTGAGTCCGGCATTCACCGGATTCCAGGTGGGGTACGCGGTTGACTACGATGGAGACTCGGCTACGGGCGACGCTCCGATCACGTGGCTTCAACCCCCGGCAACCGCTGGTTCGAATCAATGGCAAGTCGGGGTCCACGACGCTCAACTTGAGTTGCCCTCCGGGCCGCTACGGTGGTCGTTCTGGGAACAAATGAACACGGTAGATGGCTTGGCTCCATGCTATACCGGGGCCGGCGTTGGCTCGTGGGATGTTGCGGCTGAAGCGCGGCGAGATGCATGAATCCGCGAATGTGCGTCGCCGCGCTCTTGTTCGGTCTGCTGGTGTGGATGCCAGGCTCGAACGCCATGACGCAGAATCTGGCTACGTTCTCTACCGGCAAACTTGTCATCGAAACGGAGGCCACGCGACCGCCGGAACTCGCCTTAGAAGACCGAATGAACGCTGACACCAATCATGATGCCGAAGTTGATACCGATGAGGCCGCCAGGTTTGAGCGGACCATGGCGTCGTACGTCGCCGAATCCGCGTCCGCGCGTTTCTCATTCCAGGGAAGGCCACCGGGCGAGATTGATGTCGATCGTCTTGAACTTCTTGGGATAGAAGGAAGGGTGTCCGACGAGCCGATCATTCTGGAGCAGATGCTTTCGGCTCGGTTCAGCTCACGTCGCGTGATACAATTCCACATTGATTATTCAACGCCCCAGAACCGGACTGAATGGACG
>JAIVGT010000109.1 GCA_020201485.1 Halobacteriales archaeon | reverse complement strand
GGGAGGGCATCAGCTTCGTCAGCGAGCAGGCGGCGCACATGGCGCAGAAGGTCGAGGACCTGGCGAGCGGCCGGGTGGACGTGCAGGGCCTGCTGCACTAGCAGGGCGCGGTGCGGTCCACGACCTCGAAGCGCGCATCGGGCCAGGCGCCGCTGACCGCGGCGAAGCCGCCCGGGTAGGCGACCTGGTGCGCGACCGTGCAGTTCGCGCCGGCGGTGAGGCGCACGACCACGACGCGCGCGTGGTCGCCTTCCTTCGTGGCGCTGGCGAAGCCGAGGCGGTGCCCGGTGTCGGGCTGCTGGCCCCACCACGCGCCGGCGACGATGTTGTGCGCGAAATCCACGGCGGGCGCGGGCTTGCCGGGCGCGCAGCGCGCGACCCAGGACGCCTGGAACGCGACCGCGTCGCGGAAGGTCTCCGTGCCGGCGTCGCCGGCTTGCGGCTCGCATCCTTGCAGCGGGGCGAAGTCCACCGCGCGGCCTTCCACGTCCTGCGCCGCCGCGTCGCTCCCGCCGCCGTGGACCGCGCCGCGCTGCGCCGCGCCGCCTTCGAGGGCGGTGGCGAGGTCGAGGAAGGGCACGAACGGGTCGGTGGCGTTGAGCACGCCCACCGAGACGTGGCGGGGGTTGCCCGAGACGTTGAGCCAGGCGTCGATGCCGCCACAGTCGGCGCAGCCGGGCCCGGTGCCGGGGGTGGCCCAGCGCTGGTCCAAGATGAGCGGCAGGTCGAACCCCGGGTCGGTCGCGACGCGGCCGAGGACGACGCGCGTCACCCACACCTCGCCGTCGCGCGCGCGCGCGAGGTCGCGCATCGCCGGTTCGAGCACCGCCGCGCCCAGCGTCGCGTTCGGGTAGACGTGGAAGCCCACGCTGCCCGGGCGCACGGAGAACTGCACCTCGACCGCGCGCAGGTCCTGCAGCAGGAGGAACGCGTGGTGCTCGGCCGGGAAGCGGTAGCCGGCGGCCCCGGAGCACTGCCCGCAGCCGGAGCTCAGGCGCAGCATCCACGGCGCATCGAGCGCCGTGAAGCTCCCCGGCGCGACGCTCCAGCCGGCGCCGCTGCCGGGCCCCGGCTCCGGCGGCTTCGCGCAGCCTGCGAGCAGGGGGACGAGCAGCAGGGCGGCGAGCGCGGCGCGCATCGGCGCGTCATCGCAGGCCAGGGCTTCAACCTCCGCTCCACCCGCCAAGGCGACCATCACACTCTTATAGAACCACAGACATGGCCGCCTCCGGCAACGGAGGAATCCCCCATGAGCATGGGCGGCAACCAACCGATCTACATCCTCAAGGAAGGCACCGAGCGCACCAAGGGCAAGGGCGCGCAGGGCAGCAACATCCAGGCCGCGAAGGCCATCGCCGAGGCCGTGCGCAGCGCGCTCGGCCCGCGCGGCATGGACAAGATGCTCGTCGACTCGCTGGGCGACGTGGTCGTCACGAACGACGGCGCGACGATCCTGAAGGAGGTCGATATCCAGCACCCGGCGGCCAAGATGCTCGTCGAGGTCGCCAAGACCCAGGACGAGGAGGTCGGCGACGGCACCACGACCGCGGTCGTCCTGGCCGGCGCGCTCCTCGAAGAGGCGGAGAAGCTCCTCGACGACGTGCACCCCACCATCCTCGCCGCGGGCTTCAAGCTGGCCAGCGTCCACGCCGTGAAGAGCCTGGACAAGCTCGCCATCAAGGTCAGCCTCGACGACGCGAAGACCCTGCGCAAGGTCGCGACGACGAGCATGACGAGCAAGGCGGCCCCGGCCCTGCGCGAGCTGCTCGCCGACATCGCGGTCAAGGCCGTGACGAGCGTCGCCGACCCCGTCCCGAGCGGCAAGGGCCACACCGTGGACACGGACCAGATCCTCGTCGTCAAGAAGAAGGGCGGGCAGCTCACCGACACCAGCCTCATCAACGGCCTGGTCATCGACAAGGAGCGCGTCCACCCCGGCATGCCGAAGCGCGTGGAGGGCGCGAAGCTGCTCCTGCTCAACGTGGCCCTGGAGGCGAAGAAGACCGAGGTCACGAGCAAGATCAAGATCACGCGCGCCGACCAGCTCCAGGGCTTCCTCGACGAGGAGGAGGCGGTCATCCGCCGCATGGTGGAGCAGGTCAAGGCGAGCGGGGCGAACGTGGTCATCTGCCAGAAGGGCATCGACGACCTGGCCCAGCACTACCTGAGCAAGGTCGGCATCTACGCCGTGCGCCGCGTGAAGAAGAGCGACCTGGAGAAGCTGGAGCGCGCCACCGGCGGCCGCATCGTCAACAGCCTGGACGCCATCGGCAAGGAGGACCTGGGCAAGGCCCAGCTCGTCGAGGAGCAGCGCATCGGCGGCGACCTGCTGACGTTCGTGACCGGCTGCAAGAACCCGCGCTCGCTGAGCGTGCTCATCCGCGGCAGCACGGAGCAGGTCGTGGACGAGGCGGAGCGCGCCCTGGAGGACGCCATCAGCTCGGTGAGCGTCGCGGTCGAGGACGGCCGCGTCGTGCCCGGCGGCGGCGCGCCCGAGATCGAGCTCGCGTTGAACCTGCGCAAGTACGCCACCACGCTGCAGGGCCGCGAGCAGTTCGCGGTCGAGGCCTTCGCGAAGGCCCTGGAGCACATCCCCCGCGCCCTGGCGCAGAACGCCGGCTTGGAGGCCATCGACGTGCTCGTGCAGCTGCGCAGCGCCCACGAGAAGGGCGAGAAGGGCGCGGGCATCGACGTGCTGAAGGCGACTGGCGGCGGCGGCGACGAGCACGGGCACTGAGCCCGCCGGAGCGCGGTCGCAGTCCGCTTTTTCGTTTTCGATGGCCGAGCGCAGCGGCCGCGCCCGACCGGCAACGCTTTTCCCCCGCGCGCCCGTTCCGCGGCCATGCGCCCCGGCCTGCTCATCCTCGTCGCGCTCCTCCTCGCCGGCTGCGCCGCGCCCGGCCCCGCGCCCGACGCGCCGGCGCACGTGGAGCTGTTCCACGAGCTGTGCGCCTTGAGCAACTGGAACTTGAGCGGGGAGACGTGCAGCATCCACGCCAGCCCGAACGACAGCCCGAGCAAGGCGGAGATCGACCTGGCGGTGAACCCGCGCGACCCGCTCAACGTCGTGGTGGGCAGCAAGGACCTCGACCGCAAGGCGAGCGACTGCGTGTGGGCCGTGCCCCAGGTCAGCACCGACGGCGGCAAGACCTGGGCCACGCAGTACATCGGCGGCGACAAGGCCAGCCGGCAAGCGGACCCGACGAACCCGCTGTTCCTCTGGGATTGCGTCACCGACCCCATCCTCGTCTTCGACAACGACGGCATCCTGTACTACGGGCTGCAGGCGTACAACAGCCAGGCGCGCGGCCCGCAATGCCCCCAGGAGGCCCTGACGCAGGTCATCAACACCGTGAGCCCCATCGGGAACCCGGCGCGCGGCTGCGGCAGCTCCTTCTACCTGGCGACGAGCGCGGACGGCGGCAGGACCTGGCCGAACGACCGCATCAAGCTCATGGCCCTGGGCGATGGCGGGGCGGTGTTCCACGACTACCCGCGCATGGTCCTGAACCCGAAGACGGGCACGGTGAGCACGGTGTGGAACGCCATCACCACCGCGGGCGCGAACGCGTACGTGGTCAGCACGCGCGACCAGGGCCAGAGCGTGACCCAGCCCACGGTGGTCAGCGACCAGGACGCCGCGACCACGACCATCTTCGCCAGCGGCTTCGCCGCGGATGCGGAGGGGACCGTGTACATGACCGTGGACCTCGTCCCGACGCAGGAGCTGGCCATGGGCAACCCGGGCCCGCGCACCGTGTACCTGGCGACGAGCACGGACGACAGCGCCACGTTCGGCGGCTTCACGAAGATGTTCGAGGTCACGAACATCAACTGCCCGCTGGCCAACAGCAAGTTCCGGTGCGGCACGAGCATCGAGCTCGCGGCTGACGTCGGCAAGGGGCCGTACGCCGGCCGCTTGTACGCGGTGTGGGACGACGGGCGGAACCAGAACCAGAGCGACATCCTCGCGAGCTGGAGCACGGACCACGGCGCGACGTGGAGCAGCCCGGTCCTCGTGAACCAGGACCACGGCGCGAACGACCAGTGGATGGCGCGCGTGAAGGTCGGCCTCGACGGCGCGGTGCACGTGTTGTTCATGGACCGCTCCTACGACCCGGGCAACAAGCTGTACGGCGCGACGCACGCGTGGAGCGTGGACGGCGGCGCGCACTGGCAGCAGCAGCGCCTGACCACGGCGCTCAGCGACGGCGACCTCGGCGTGCACCAGGGCGGCTTCCCGTTCATCGGCGACTACGTCGGCATCGACGTCGCCGGGGACCAAGGCCAGCATGTGTACCTGGGCTGGCCGGAGACGGTCACGGGCAAGGCGGAGATCGCGGTCGCGCACGTGATGAAGGCCACGTGAGCCCCGCGAGGACCCGTCCGGGCGGTGAGAGGCGTTGAGGAAGCTCCTCAAGTGCTCGGCCGCGAGCCCAGGGGCATGCAGCGCATGCACGTCATCGCCCTCGCCGGCTTGCTCGCCTTCATGGTCGCGCAGCCGGCGCTGGCGGTCATCAGCACCCAGGACCAGGTCGACGCCTTCGACTTCTTCGTGACCGGCGTGAGCAGCGTCGCCGCGCAGGCCGGCGCCCCCGCGGTGGACCCGAGCATCCTCCCCGCCCTGCCCCAGGCCTACCTCGACGACCGCGGCAACGTGTGGCAGGAGACCAACGGCATGCCCGGCCTGCAGACGGAGCACGTCGTGGACCAGGCAGGCCACGAATTGGCCCCGGCCGACAGCTTCGTCGGCGGCATCGACTCCCTCACGGGCCTGTGAGGGCACCGGCGCGAGGGCAAGGTTCTTAGCCGCAAGGCCGATGCGCGCGCATGCGCCTGGAGCAGGTGCGGCGGGACCTCGAGGCCCTGGAGCGCAGCCTGGCCGAGGAGCACTACCAGAACCTCGCCGGCCTGAAGCCGACGATGGACACCGGCCCCATCTACGCCCGGCACGCCGGCATGTTCGAGCGCGGCGTGCTCGACGAGGCGCTCCAGGCGGCCCGGGCTCCCGATGCCGGGAACCGGCACCGTTTTCTTGCGGACTACCTCGCGCAGAGCTACCTCGAGGCGCGCGTCCAGCCGCTGAGCGACGAGGCGGAGAGCCTGGAAGCCTCGCTCAAGGTGCCGACGCACGACGGCGAGGTGCCCTACCGGCTCATGGCGGTGCGCGTGGCGAACGAGCCGCATCGCGACGCGCGCAAGGCGTTGAGCGCCGCGCGGGACAGGGTCTTGGAGGAGCGCATCAACCCCGTGCTCCGCGCGCGCCTGGAGCGCATGCATTCCCTGGCCCGCGACCTGGGCTTCCGCGACTACGCGGAGCTGTGCGCGCGGCTCAAGGGGCACGACTACGCCGCGCTGCGCGACCAGCTCGACCCGCTCCTCACGCGGACGAACACGCTCTACCGCTGGCACATGGAGGGCCTGCTCGGCCGGGGCGCCGGGGTGATCCTGGCCGCGGCGGAGAAGCACGACGTGGCGCACGCCATCCGCGCGCCGTGGTTCGACGACCAGTTCCCCCGCGGCACGAGCCTGGCCGAGCTGGACCGCGTGCTCCAGGGCATGGGCCTGCACATCCGCGACATGCCGAACCTGACCCTGGACATCGAGGAGCGGCCGGCGAAGAGCCCGCGCGCCTTCGTGGTCGCGGTGCGCGTGCCCGAGGACGTGCGCCTGGTCGTGCAGCCCAAGGGCGGCTACGACGACTACCGCTCGCTGTTCCACGAGGCGGGCCACGCCCTGCACTTCGGCCTGGCCAAGCCCGGGCTGGACGTGGAGTACCGCTACCTCGGCGACAATGCGGTCACGGAGGGCTTCGCCTTCGTCCTGGAGCACATCCTCGTGCAGGAGGCGTGGGCGAAGGGGCGCGTCGAGCCGCACCTCGTGGAGCGCTACGTGTGGCAGCAGCGCGTCCTGCGCCTGTTCATGGTCCGGCGCTACGCGGCGAAGCTCCGCTACGAGCTCGAGCTCCACACCAAAGGCCCGGAGGGCATGGAGCGGGAGTACAGCCGCACCCTCACGCGCGCGCTCGTCTTCCAGAACCCGGGGGCGAACTACCTGAGCGACGTGGACGACGCGTTCTACTGCGCGAACTACCTGCGCGCCTGGGCCTTGGACGCGGTGCTGCGCCGGCAGCTCGCGGAGCGCTTCGGCGCGACGTGGTGGGAGGAGCGCGGCGCGGGCGATTGGCTGCGCGGCCTGTGGGCCGAGGGTCAGCGCTGGACGGCGGAGCAGCTCGCCGAGCAGGCCGGGACGAAGCTCACCTTCGCGCCCCTGCAGGAGGAGCTCATCGAGGGCCTGCGCGAGGAGCCGAAAGACTTCCAGTCCATGCCGAAGTTCTAGCGATTGCGAGGAATCGGCAGGTGCCAGGTCGTAGATTGGCCGCAAGCGGAGGAAATGTTTGTCCTCCTCCCGGATCTTGTCATCATGCCCTATCCAAAGTTCAACCAAGCGTTCCGTGCCGAACCAAGGACCCTGTCCCGCTCGTCCCTCTCCGGACCGCGAGACTTTTTCTCGGATGAGACGCTCACGGTCGTGACGCTCCGCCGCGACCTCGGCCTGCCCGACGCGGCCGCGCTCGCCCTCTTCGTCTGGACGAGCACGGTCATCATCGGCCCGGTGGGCGTGGCCGTGCTCGCGCTGCTCTTCGCGCAGAACGTCGCCGCGGTCTGGGGCCTGACCTTCCTCGGCCAGCAGCTCCTCGCGCTGTGGGTCGTTGCCGTGTTCAGCTTCGTGAACCTCCTCGGCGTGAAGCTCGGCGGGCGCGTGCAGACCGCCATCACCACGCTCAAGCTCGCCCTCGTCGCCGGCATCGTCGCGCTCCTCTTCGCCGCGCCCGCCCCGGTCGCGTCCGCGCCCCTCGCCGGCGGCGGGCGGCTCAGCGTCGCCTTCGTCGGCGTGCTCTTCGCCTATGGCGGATGGGAGATGAGCGCGCTGGCCAGCGAGGAGACGCGCGACGCGCGGCGCACCGTGCCGCGCGCGCTCCTGCTCGGGGCGGGCATCGTGACCGTGGCCTACCTGGCGGCGACGGCGGCGTACCTCGTCGCGCTCGGCCCGGTCGGCGTCGCCCAGGCCCGCGCCCTGGCCCCGGAGGCTGCGGCGCGCGTCCTGCCGCTGGGCGCGGTCATCGTCGCGCTCGCCGTCGCCATCAGCGCGGCGGGGACCATCAACGCCCTGACCTTGCTCGTGCCGCGCGCGACGTTCGCCGTGGCCCGCGACGGGCTGCTGCCCCGCGGCCTGGCCAAGCTCGCCCCGCGCTGGGACACGCCGGTGAACGCCGTCCTCCTGCAGGCGGGGCTGAGCGCCGTGTACCTGCTCACCGGCGCGTTCGAGGCCCTCGCGGCCTACGACGTCATCGCCGTCGCGCTGTTCGTCGTGCTCACCTCGCTCACCGTCGCCGTGTTCCGCCGGCGCGGGGCGCCGTTCCACGCGCGGCACGTGGCGGGCGCAGCCGTGGTCGTCGCGCTCTACGCCGGCTTCGTCCTGCTCTCACTCGCGCAGAACACGGGCACCGCCCTGGCCGCGCTCGGCATCGTGGCCATCGGCGTCGTCCCTTACCTCGTCCAGCGCGCGCGGCCCAGCGAGGTTTGAAGCCTGGCGCCGCGATGCGAGCGCGTGGCCCTCGCCGCGTTCGAGCTGGAGCGGTGGCTGCGCCGGCACCAGGGCGACGCGAAGTTCCCCATCGGCGGGAGCGGCGTGCCCCAGGCCAGCCTCGCGCCCTTCCTGCCCGGCAGCGCGGAGGACTGGGAGCGCGCCTGGCGCACGCGCGCGGACGACGCGACGCGCGGCGTGCAGGACGCGGTCGCGCGGGCGCATGGCGTGGCCGCGGCCGAGGTCGTGCCCACGCAGGGCGCGACGGAAGCGGACGTGGTCGCCATCCTCGGCCTGGCCGGGAGCGGCGCGCACGTCCTCGTCGAGGAGCCGGCGTACTTCGCGCTCCTCGAGCCGGCGCGCGCCATCGGAGGCCGCGTCACGCGCATCCCGCGCGGCCCGGCGCAAGGTTTCCGCCTCGACCCGGGGGCCGTCGCGCGCGCCTTGACCCGGGACACGAAGCTCGTCCTCACCGCGCAGCCGCACAACCCGAGCGGGGCGCGCAGCCCAGACCGCGACCTCGTCGAGATGGCCGAGGCGTGCGCGGAGGTCGGGGCGTGGCTGCTCACGGACGAGGTCTTCGCCGACGCGACCGGCCCGGCGAAGCCGGCGCGCCTCCTGCACGACCGCATCGTCACGACGAGCTCGCTCACGAAGTGCCTCGGCTTCGGCCCGGTGCACATCGGCTGGGTCCTCGCCGACCGCGACGCGACCGAGGCCCTCGACCGGGCGAAGTCGCACCTGACGGCGACGAACCCCGTGCTCGAGCTCGTGCTCGCCGCGCGCATCCTGGCCGAGCGCGAGCGCCTGCTCGCGGAGCTTCCCGCGCGCCGCCTGGCGAACCTGCGCCTCGTGGAGCAGTTCGCCGTGCGCCACGGCCTGCGCTGGCATCGCCCGGAGGCGGGCACGACATGCGTCGTCGCGCTGCGCACGCCGGACGACGTGTCCTTCGCGAACGCCGCGCTCCAGCGGGAGGGCGTGCTCGTCGCGCCCGGGAGCTTCATCGAGCTGCCGGGCTGGGTGCGCATCGGATTGGCAGGCCCGACCGCGACGCTGCAAGCAGGCCTGGAAGCGTTGGGCCGCGTGCTGTGAATCAGCCCGTCGGCGGCTTGCCCGCCTTGTAATCGGCTTCCATCTGGGACTTGATCTTGGCGAAGCCGTCCTTCAGGCTCTTCGTCATCATGCCCTTGCCGATGGTGCCGAACAGGAGCTTCGTGCCGAAGGTCAGCGGCTCGACGCCGACCTCGGCGCGGTGCAGCGTGCCCTTGCCCTCGGCGCGCACCGACTCCTTCACCGTGCCGCGCATGAACACCGCGCCGCCCTTGTTCTTGGAGAACTCTGTGCTGGCGTGCCACGTCGTGGGCGAGTCCACGATGGCGACGCCCTTCGACCAGCCCATCTGGTGCGGGCCCTCGCTGAACGTCTCGTTGCCCTTCTTCGTGAGGGTCACGGTCGCCCGGTTGCCGAAGTAGCGCTGCGCGTCGTCGCTCCGGAAATCCGTGAGCCACTTCGCGGCGTAGTCGGGCGGGACGTCGAAGCGGTTCTCGAGCACGACGGGGTCGGGCATGGCCCGGTCATGCGCGTCCCGGGTTTCAGGCTTTCCCCCGCCGGGGCACGCTGGCCGGCGCGCGGGCCTAGCTCGTCGGGGGCTTCCCCGCCCGGTAGTCCGCTTCGATCTGCTTCTTGATCTCGGCGAAGCCGGCGGTGAGGCTCTTCTTCATCATCGCCGCCCCCATGAGCGGCATCATGATCTTCATGCTGAAGGCGAGGGGCTCGGACCAGACCTCGACGTGGTGGAGCGTGCCCTTGCCCTCGGCGCGCACCGACTCCCGCACGCCGCCCTTCGCCACGAGCTTGCCGCCCTTGAAGAAGTCGTTGTCCGCGTGCCACGAGGTCGCCGAGTCGATGACCGCCATGCCCTTGGCGTCGGCGAACCCGGGGATGGTGCCCTCGATGCGGAACTGGTCGCCCTTCCGCTCCACGACGCGGTGGCCCTCGGCGCGGCCGAAGAACCGCTGCGGGTCGTCGCTCCGGAAATCCGTGAGCCACTTCGCGGCGTAGTCGGGCGGGACCTCGTACGTGTTGTCGAACGTGACCTGGATGGCCATGGCGCGCCATCGCGCGCACCCTGGAAAGCCTTTCCGAGGCCGGATTGGAACCGGTCAGGGACCGCTCGACGGCAGGTCCTCGTGCACCTTGCTCGGCGTGGGCCCGCGCTGGCCCTGGTACTTGCTCCCGCGCGCCGGTCCGTAGGGCCGCTCGCTCGGGCTGCTGAGCTGGTAGACCGCGATCTGGCACACGCGCATGCCGGGACGGAGCGCGACCGGCACGCGGCCGAGGTTGCTCAGCTCCAGCGTGATGGTGCCCTGGAACCCGGGGTCGATGAAGCCGGCGGTGGCATGCACGACGATGGCGAGCCGGCCGAGGCTGCTCCTGCCTTCGACGCGCGCTACGAGGTCGTGCGGCAGCTCGACCCATTCCAGCGTGCTGCCCAGGGCGAACTCGCCCGGGTGGAGGATGAACGGCTCGCCTTCCCGGAGCGCGACGCGCTCCGTGTAGTCCTGCAGGCCGCGCGGGTCCGCCGGGTCGATGAGGGGCAGGCGCGCGCTGCGGAAGGTGAGGAACTCGCGGCCGAGGCGGAGGTCGATGCTCGCCGGCTGGACTTGGAGGTCGGGGTCGTCGAGGGGGCGCACGACGAGGTCCTTCCGCCTCAGGATCACGCGCGGGCACCGGGCCCTGCCCGCATAGAGGTTGCCTCGTCGCGTCGCGCCGGTGCGCGCAACGCTCAAAGCTTCGCAGGACGAGCGCGGGGCCATGCGCGCCTCCACCTGCAAGGCACGGTCGCCAACGGCGTAGCGGTGCACGCCCCGATACCAAGCGTTCAAGGGCCGCGTTGCGCTTGGCCTCGCCCATGCCCTTCGCGTTGAGCGACGAGCAGGAGCTCATCCGCAAGACCGCCCGCGACCTCGCGGAGCAGGTCCTCGCCCAGCACGCGGAGCCGAGCGACCGCGCGGGCACGTTCCCCAAGGAAGCCGGCGTCGCGCTCGGCGAGCTGGGCCTGCTCGGCCTGCTCGCGCCGGCGGAGCACGGCGGTGCCGGGCTGGACGCGGTCTCGTTCGTCGTCATGCTCGAGGAGCTGGCGCGCAGGAGCGGCGGCATCGCGTGCGCGGTCCTGTCGCAGAACCTCGCTGCGCGCGCCCTCGCCAGCGCGCCCGGCCATGCCGCATGGGTCGCGAAGCTCGCCATGGGGCAAGTGTGGGGCTCGCTCAGCCTCGCGGACGGACCCCTCGCGGCGCAACTGCACGGCGCGGACATGCTC
>JAIVGT010000306.1 GCA_020201485.1 Halobacteriales archaeon | reverse complement strand
GGCGAGACCATCCCGCTGGCGCAGGGCGTGAAGTTCGACGTCTGAAGGCGCACGAAGTTCGTCGCACGCGCGCGCGCGTGGAGTACTAAGGCGCCTCGACCAGGTCCTTCAAGTTCAGCAGCGCCTCGTCCAGGCTCCGGCTGAGCTCGTCCTGCGCCGCGTCCTCCGTGACTTCGTGCTCCAGCGTGTGGGGCAAGGCCAGGTCCGCGCGCAACCGCACGACGCACCCGGTCGGACTGCTCTGCAGGTCCCACGTCAGCGCGGCGCGGTCCCAATCCCCGGTCACCTGCCGGAACGCGATGCGCTTGCCGGGCAGCCATTCGTCCGCGACCGCGTCCCAGCTCAGGCGCGTGCCGCAGGCGTTGCTCTCGTGGCGCACGACCATGCCCTGGCCCTGCTTCTCCGTCACGCGCGCGACGCGCACGTCGAGGGGCATCCAGCGCGGCCAGCGCTCCACGTGGCCCAGGACCTCGAACACCTGGCGCGGGGGTGCGTGGACCTCGATGCGCTTGTCGAGCAACGCCATGCGCCTGCCTGCGCCGGGCCGGGCTTGAAGGATGCGCGGATGGACCTGGGGGCACTTGGCCCGAGGCCCGGAGCGCGCTGCGGAACGGCAACCCTTTTTCGGGGTGCGCGCATCCCCGCGCGTGCGCATCCTCCTGGCAAATCCGTACTTCTTGCCGTATCACGGCGGCATCGAGGGGCGCATCGCAGGATTGGCCCAAGGCTTGGCGGCGCGCGGGCACGACGTGTGCGTGCTGACGGCGCAGCTCCCGGGCACGCTGCCGCACGAGGAGCGCGACGGCTACGAGGTCGTGCGCTGCCCGGCGCACATGCTCCCGGCGGTGTACAACCCGCCCCCGCTCGTCACGCGGCACGTGGAGCGCGAGGCGAAGGCCTGGGGCGCAGACGTCATCGACTTCCACTACCGCTGGGCCCCGGAGTGGAGCCATGCCTTGCGCAACGTGGCGCAGCGCACGCCGCTCGTCGTGACCTGGCACAACGTGTACGGCGAGGGCGAGGGCATGGTGGGCTGGCTGAGCGAGCAGAGCGACGCGCGCTACGTGCGCAATGTCCTGCCCCTGGCGCGCCGGGTCATCTGCATCAGCCAGCACGTGCTCCAGGACCTGACGCGCCGCGGCGTGCATGCCGGAAAGCTCGTGCACGTCCCGCCCGGCTTCGACATCCAGCCCGGCCCGCCGGCGCAGGAGCGCACGGGGGAAGCGGTGTTCGTCGGCCGGCTGGTCGCGACGAAGGACCTGCCCACGCTGCTTGCTGCGCTCAGGCTCGCGCCCCGGGTGCGCGTCGCCATCTGCGGCTCCGGCCCGGAGCGGGCCGCGCTCGACCTGCAGGCCAGGAGGCTGGGCGTGCACGACCGCGCGCGCTTCGCCGGCTACGTGAGCGAGGCGGACAAGCTCCAGCTCCTGCAGCGCGCGCCGTTCCTCGCCCACCCGGCGCGCGAGGAGGCCCTGGGCCACGCGCTCGCCGAGGCCATGCTGCAATCCTGCCCGGTCGTGGGCACGAGCGTCGGCGGCATCCCCGAGGTCGTGGGCGACGGGGGCGTGCTCGTTCCCCCGCGCGACCCGCAAGCCCTGGCCGATGCCATGCAGCGCCTGTGGGACGACCCGAGGCTGGCGCGCGCGCTCGGCGCGAAGGCCCGCCAGCACGCGGCGCAGTTCACCTGGGCACGCTGCGTCGAGCTCACGGAGCGCGTCTATGAGGAGGCGGTGGGCAGCGGCTGGAAGCAGCCGTTCATCGCGACTCCTCAGGCGCAAGCGGAGCCTGCGCCATCGCCGCCGCGCGCTGCTGGGCGCGCAACCGGCGCTGGAGCCACACCTGGCTCGCAAAGCTGAGCACGACGATGGCCAGGATGAGGCCGATGGTGAACTGCCAGCCCAGGCTGGGGTCGAACACCAGGCCCGCCACGCCCACGATGAGCAGGAGCAGGCCGTACTTCATCGCGCCACCGACGACGAGGTAGAGGAACGCCTTGCGCGTGTCCCACGGGCTGATGGCGGCAAACGCCCCCATGAAGGGCATGATGGGCACGACGCGGTTGAGGAGGATGACGCGCTCGTCGCGGAACAGCAGGAACTCGCGCCACTTGTTCATCGCGTGCTGCAGGCGGTGCGGGATGGCGTGCTTCTTCCAGCGCACGACCGTGAACAGGAAGCCGTTCGCCAGGACCTCGGCCAGGAGCACGACGGTGAGGATGAGGCTGGCCGTGGCGATGAGGTCGCCCCGGTGGCTGAGCAGGCGGAAGTCCACCGTGGGCACGATGGTGTAGAAGTAGAGGACGAACGCCTCGGGCAGCATGGGGAAGAGCACGGCGTCGAGGAAGAACACCACGAACAGGATGACCATCTGGCCGAGCAGCCCGAAGTTGCCGAGCTGGCTCTGCAGCCAAGTGCCGATGCCGAAGAAGCTCGGGTTCATGCTCGCCGCGCCACGCCCGCAGGCTTCAAGTCCCGCTGGGGCATGGCAGCCGCGCCGCCCGCCATAAGGCTTCGGATTGGTGCACCCCGGATGACCGTCCCGCCCTCGCATCCCCGGTTCAAGAGCCTGGAGACCCGCGACCGGCTGGCGGCCATGGTCCAGGCCGGCGTGACCTCGCCCCAGGGGCTCATCGCGCACGGCCGGGGCGAGGCGTTCGACTACCTGCTCGGCGAGGCCACCCAGCCCTTCGCCGAGGAGGCGATGCGCGCCGGGTGCGCCGCCCTCCTCCTTGCCCGCAAGCCCGTGTTGAGCGTGAACGGCAACATCGCCGCGCTCGCCGCCGGACCCATGGCGCGCCTGGCGAAGGAGCTGGGCGCGGCCATCGAGGTCAACCTGTTCCACCGCACGGAGGAGCGCGTGGCGCGCATCGCGAGCCTGCTGCGCGACGCCGGCGCGGAGCGCGTTGTGGGCGAGCAGCCCGATGCGCGCATCCCGGGCATCGACCACGACCGGGCGAAGAGCAGCGTGCAAGGCGTGTACGGCGCCGATGCCGTGCTCGTGCCGCTGGAGGACGGCGACCGCGCGCAGGCCTTGGTCGCCATGGGCAAGCTCGTCGTCACCATCGACCTCAACCCGCTGAGCCGGACGGCGCGCGCCGCGCAGGTCACCGTCGTGGACGAGCTCACGCGCGCCGTGCCGCGCATGGCCGAGCACGCCCGCGCGCTGAAAGCGGAGGGCCGCGAGGCGCAGCTGGCGACGATGCGCGGCTACGACAACGCGCGCGTCCTCGGGGCGAGCCTGGAGTCCATGGCCGCGCGCCTGCAGCGCCTGGCGAAGGAAGGTGTGCGGTGAAGATCCCCGCGTTCGTGCTGCGGCAGCTGTACGTGAAGGGCTCGCTCCGCGCCGGCGGCGAGGTGCGGTTCACGCTGCACAACTCGCTCGCCGCGGCCACGCTCACCGCGTTGAAGGAGGTGAAGGTCGGCGGCCAGGCCGTGCCGCTCGACCGCGTGAGCATGGAACTCGATGGCGCGACGCACGACCACACGACGAGCCCGGACAAGCCGGTGGTCTTCCCGCGCGGTGCGGAGGCGCACGTGTGCGTGGCGCAGGCTGCGCAGCCGGGCGAGCTGAAGGTGCGGCTCGTCACGGAGAGCGCGGAGTTCGGCGAGCTCGTCATCGAGTTCGAGGACGATGCCACGGGATGACTGCACCCGGCTCCCGGCTCCCGCAAGAGTGGGTGATGGCTCCCAAGGTGCGCATGCACGACGGGAGCCATCGGCGGGTCTTCTCAGTGACGCATGCGTCTACTGGGTTTTTGTGCATGACTCGTGGATGTGGCTCGTATCTACGACTTCGCCGCTGACTTCAAACTCGCAGTACGAGATGTAACCAGCGTCCGGGTCGTGGTATGCTTCGCTCGTGGCGCCCAAGTGATGGTACCACTTGCAGAGAATGTTGCACCAATGGAAGTCTCCAGCGGCATCGCTCCAGACTCCCTGGCCCCATCCGTAGGCGGTCGAGCCGAACCCGCAGTTATCGAGGTACCACCATTGCGGGTCAATGGTCGTCACGATGTCGCATGCCATCCAATCAGATTGGATGCAGACGTCAGCGTAATTGACCGAGAGTGGGGTTTGCTTAGGATTAACGAGGTAGTAGATTTGGTCCGTAACACGCGTTAGCGGATCTTACTGCCCTGGAA
>JAIVGT010000305.1 GCA_020201485.1 Halobacteriales archaeon | reverse complement strand
GTAGAAGGCGATGGGGGCGAGGTCGAGCACGTGCCCGTCGCGCTCCACGCTGACCAGGGCCGTGACGCGCTCGAAGGTGCCGTCGTGGTCCAAGTCCTCGCCCGTGCTGTCCACGAGCGTGAGCCGGTAGCCCGCGAGATCCCGGGGCACGCCGCGCTGCAGCGGGTCGGTCAGGTCGTGCAGGTCGAGCTGGCTCGCATGGTACGCGCTCGCGCCGAAGCCGATGAACACCAGGAGGATGGCGGCGTGCGCCGACCATCGCCCGACGCCGTGGAACCGGCCCTTGTGATGGCGGAGCACGGCGAGGAGCGGCTGGCCCGTCGCGGGAGCGGCCCGCGCCAGCCCGAGCGCGGCCAGGCCGAGGACGATGCTGATGCCGTAGCCCACGGCGAGCAGCGCGCACGCGCCGCCGAGCCAGGCGATGCGGCGCGATTCCCCCTGCACGACCGGCACGCCGAGCACGATGCACGCCAGGCTCGCGGCCAAGCCGAGCGGCACGGCGGCGAGGGGCACGGCGAGGGTGAGCGGCCCGAGCGCCAGGCTCGTCGGCGGGCTCGCCCACATCGCGACGCCGGCGAACCCCGCGAGCAGGAGGAGCATGCCGGCGCGTTGCGCGTCGCGCGGCGCGGCGCTGGACTTGCGCGCGGTCTGCAGGACCTGATGCAGCGCAGCGCCCAAGGCGAGGCTGAGCGGGGGCACGCCCAGGCCAAGCAGCTTCAGCGGCGCGGGCAGCGCGAGCCAGAGCAGCAGGCCCAGGCCGAGGGCGCCGAGCGCGACGGCGGCGCTGCGCCGCGGGTCGAAGTGCTTCACGCTCAGGCGCAGCGTCAGGACGAGGACGAGGGGCAGCGCGATGAGGGGCTCGCGGTCCTGGAACACCTGCGCGAGCTGGCCCACGGTGAAGTTCACCCCGACCACCAGCAGGGCGAGCGTGACGAGGAGTCCCAGGCTCAGCAGCACCACGCCGAGCGTCATGAGCGTGTCCGGCTCCAAGGCGCGCGCCACGCTGAGGTCCTGCGGCTCGACCTCGTCGGGGAGCGTGACGATGTGGAGCGCGAGCGGCGCGCCGAGCAGGAGCAGGCCCAGCGCGGCGACGCCGAGGAGCGCGTTGCCCTGCCCGAGGGCCCCGGCCAGCCCGAGCCCGGAGGTGACGAAGCCGCGCACGTCGAACGCGGCGAGGAGCATGAGGAGGAGGAACGCACCCAGCAGGGCGAGCGCGGGCCAGGTGAGCTTGCGCGCGCGCGTCCAGGCCACGTCGCGCACGAAGCGCGCGAGGAAGAGCGCGGCGAACCCGGCGAGCAAGGCGAGGAGCAGGCCGACGACGAGCGCGACCTGCGGCTTCGTGGCCAAGGTGGCGACGAGGCGCGTCGCCGGGTCCACGACGATGCCGCTCGCGCCCACGTCGAAGGCGTGCGCGCTGATCCAGAAGCTGCTCCGTGTCACGAACGTGCCGAACAGCGTGAGAGCGAAGCAGATGCCGGCGAGCCACGGCGCGTACAGCGGCCAGGCGCGCTGCTTGCGGTGCTGGTCGAGCGCGTGCAGGAGCGCGGTCAGGCCGAGGAACGGGATGAGGTCGCCCACCTCCACCGGGTCCCACGCCCAGTAGCCGCCGAAGCTGAGCACGTAGTACGCCCAGAGCGCGCCCAGGCCGAGGGCGATGGCGTAGCACAGCCAGGCCGCGCGCGCCCAGGCCAAGGCGCCGAGGTGCCAGCGGGCATCGCGCGTGGCGATGGCGGCGATGCCGAAGGCGCCGACGAGCGCCGTGAACCCGTACGCGAGGAACTCGAAGGGGGGATGGATGGCCATGAACGGCGTCTCGAGCAGGGGATTCAAGCCAAAGCCCTGTGCGCGGTAATCCGTGGGCGTGGGGCAGCCCTGGCTGCCGTCGGGGCAAGGCACGTGCGCGAAGAACCCCGTGCTGCCGTCGAGGTGGAACTGGCTGCTCGGCGCGAACGGCTGCGCGGCCAGGGTGAGCAGGAGGAAGCACGCCAGGAATCCCAGCCCGACCGCGCGCGCCGCGTCGTTGCTCGGCGCATCGGCCGCGTCGCTCCCGCCCCGGCGCGCGCGGATGCGCCACGCCTGCTCGATGCAGAGCGCGAGGCCGATGACGAGCGTCCAGAGGAAGATGCTGCCGGCGGAGCCAGCCCACGTCCCGGCGACGCGCAGGTAGGGCGGGGTCGCGTCGTCGCTGTACGCCCACACGGCGTAGATGCCGTAGTCGTGGCGCAGGAACGCGGCGAGCAGGTCGAGCCAGGCCAGGGCCGTGAACCCGGTGGCGAGCAGCGTGAGCCAGGCTGCGCGCCGGTCCGCGCCGCGGCTCGGCCACCGCGCATGGAGCACGGCGCTGGCGAGGGCCATGCCGGTGCAGGCGAGCGCGCCGAGGAGCAGGGCCGGGCCCAGGGCCATGGGCTCGCATCCCGCGGCCGGCCAAAGGCTTTGCCTTGTCCGCTCCGCTCAGACGCCGACGGGGAACAGGAAGTGGTTGAAGTCCAGCTCGTCCGCGAGGTCCATCTGGCCGAGGCCGATGACGGCGTTGCGCAGGATGCTGTGGTGGCTCGTCGGCCAGGCCTGGCCCGCCGGGCACGTCGGGCAGTGGAAGGTCACGAACAGGTCGAAGACGTGCGTGTCCGCGACGCTGCTCGCCGGGAAGGTGAGGCGCGTCGGCTGCGTCGCGCTGCTCGTGAACACCTGGAGCACGCGGCTCTGCTCGTCGAAGGGGGCCTCGCTGAACACGCGCAGCGTGGCCTGGGCCGCGACCTGGTGCCACGCACCGCCGGTCTTCTCGTACAGCACCACGTCCACGACGTACTTGCCGTCCGCGTCGGGCTGGTAGGCGACGTCCGCGACGCTGTTCGGCGAGGTGATGCGGGAGGTGTGGCCGTCCGGGACGATGCGGAGGTCGAGGATGGTGATGGGCTGCGGGCCGGCGAGGGCCAGGGGCAACAGCAGGAGGCAGGTGAGCGCGACGGCGCGGAGCATGCGCGCCCAGCCTGGGCCTGGGTCAAGACGCTTTGCAGGAAACGGGCTGCTGGTTGCGGACTCCGCCAAGGTTCAAGAGCCTCGGCCAAGATGCGCGCCCGTGCGAACCGGCCTCGCCGCCGCGCTCTGCCTGGCCGCCCTGCTCACCGGCTGCGCCGCCCCGATCGCGGAGCTGCACGCACGAGCCGGGGACTTCGCCGTTCTCGACCTGCAAGGCTACGACGCGGCGGGACGAAACGTGCTGAACCTCACCGCGGTGCATGCCGTGCTCGGCGGCGAGGTGCCGGCGAGGCTGCCCGAGGGGTGGGACGCGAACCTGACGCAGCCCCTGCCCGCGGGTGTGCGCGAGGCGCTCGCCGGCGCGCGGCCCGGCGAAACGCGCGACACGGCACTCCTCTCCCCGGAGCGGGCCTACGGCCCGTGGCGCGAGGACAAGACCATCCGCATGCCCCTGCGCATGAACCTGAGCCGCACGGTGCAGGTCGCCGGCAGCGAGCTGGAGCCGCGCTACCTCGATCCGCATTGCGACGTGTGCGGCGTGGCCGTGGCGTACAGCCTGCGCTGGGCGAACGCGACGTGGGACGCGCGCATCGTCGGGCACAACGGCACGACGGAGACCGTGCGCCTGGAGGGCGGGCCTGCGAACGGCTCGTTGCTCGAGCTGCCCGACGTGTGGAATGCGCAGTACCACCTGTGGCGCTCCCGCCTCGTCGCGAGCGACGCGGCAAACCTCACCGTGGAGCAAGAGATGCGCGAGACGCTCGGCTCGACCGTGCTCGTCGGCGGCCAGCCCTACCGGGTGCGTGCCGATGCGGCGAACGGAACGGCGCTCGCCGATGGCAACCATCCGTTGGCGCGCGCGTCGCTGCGCTTCCACGTCCTGCTGCGCGAGCTGGCGTTCGTGGGCGATGCCGGCTTCCCCGTGGCGCCCGACGCCGTGCTCGTGTCCTTGGACAGCCAGCGCTTCAACCTCAGCGAGCTGCGGGGCCAGCCCGTCCTCCTTGACTTCTTCGCGACGTGGTGCGTGACGTGCAAGCAGCAGGCCGGGGTGCTGGAGCGCGTGCAGGCCGCGCATCCCGGCCTGCGCGTCGTGAGCATCACCATCGACCCGTTGGACAGCGAGGCGAAGGTCCGGTCCTTCCAGGCGGAATCGCTCCACGGCTCGGCCAACTGGACGTGGGCCTTCGACC
>JAIVGT010000108.1 GCA_020201485.1 Halobacteriales archaeon | reverse complement strand
CGCGCCACCCGTGCTCGGCCGCACGCGCTTCGTGCATCCGGGCGGGGGCCGCATCCTCACCGTGCGGGAGCAGGCGCGACTCATGGGCTACCCGGACACGCACGTCTTCGACGGCGGCTTCGAGGCGCAGTTCGAGCAGGTGGGGGAAAGCGTGCCCCCGCCCCTGGCGCGCGCCGTGGCGGGGGAGGTCGCAGGCTTCCTCGCGGCCTGAATCACTGGCCGCCCATCATGGCCATGGCCTGCTGGCGCTTCTGCTCCATCTCCTCCTTCGTCATCTTCGCCGGGTAGCTGAAGCCCCAGGAGTGCCCGAAGGGGTCGGTGAGCTTGCCGTACGTGTCGCCCCAGAACTGGTTCTCCAGGGGCATGGCGACCTTCGCGCCGGCCTGCACGGCCTGCTGCCACAGCTTCTGGATGTTCTTGCCGTAGACGTGCAGGTTGACCGTCGTGCCGCCGATGTTCGTGGGCGCGCTCACGTCGCTGCCCGGGAACACGTCGCTCAGGAACAGCTGGCTGTCGCCGATCTTCAGCGCGGCGTGCATGACCTGGCCGCTCGGGATGCGCTGCACGCTCAGCTCCTTCGCGCCGAAGGCCTGCTTGTACCAGGCGATGGCGTCGGTCGCGTTGCTCACCGCGAGGTAGGGCGTGACCGTGCCCGGCTTCGGCGGGCGGGCCTGGCCGCGGCGTGCCGTGCTGCGCGCCGGGCGCGCGGCGCGGGCGGTCGTGCGGGGGGCGGTGCGGCGCTGGGTCTTCTTTGCCATGGGGAACGCCGGCCGCGCACCGTCGCGCCGGGCCTTAGCCCTTGCCGCGCCCATGTCCTGGATTGCCTCGCCCTGCCCTCGCCGGCCTGGGCGGCTCAGCCGATGCAGCCTTCGTTGGCGAACTTGACCGTGGTCACGAAGCCGGAGCGGTTCTCGTGGCGCGCCAGGAGGTCCTCGTCGCGCATCCACCACGTCTTGATGTTCGTGACGATGGCCCGCTTCCAGCCGATGCCGTTCGGCAGCACGACTTCGCCCTCGAACCTGTCGCCGCTCACCGGGTTCACGATGTGCCCGGAGTGCACCTCGCCGATGCCTTCGACCTTGAACCAGCTGTCGTAGCCGCCGAAGTGGAAGTCGATCTTCGCGTACTTCGTCGGGTGCACGATCTTGCACGTCTTGGGGAAGATCTCCAGAACGCCGCCGCCGACCCGGCCGTGCACGATCTCGTCGATGGCCGCGCGCTGCTCCTGGTTGGCACTCGGGTCGATGTAGGTGCGCATCACGCCGTTCCCCTCGTGGATGGCCTTCGGCCACCACGCGCCCTGGGCGAAGGTCACCCCGTCGAGCTTCGTGCTCCCGAACTGGCCCTTCGTGATGTGGTAGGCGTAGAGCGCCTCGCAGTTGCGGTGCGTCGGGGAGCCGTTGAAGTTGCACGGGCAGCCGTAGTCGCAGTTGCAGCTCTGGATGTACTGCGCCTCGAAGTTCCAGCGTGGGTTCGCCGCCATGCGCCTCGCCGGCACCGCACCTGGCCGCCAGGAGATAAACCCCCGCTCGGTGCGTCCTCGCACCGACGACGCGTTCATGTGGCCTTCCCGGCATGCCCGCGCCATGGCCGCCCCGGCCGAGCACGCGCATCCGGAGCCCCACGAGGACCTGCCGCGCGTGGCGTGGACGGTCCTCGCGGCCGTGGCCCTCGTCACGCTCGGCGCGTGGTTCGTGACCTGGCGTACGGCCGACGACTACAGCGCGCTCATGGCGTCGCAGCTCGGCGGCACGGCGCCCGCCGCAACGGTCGCCTTCCTCGCGCTGAGCGCGGTCATGATGGTGGCCATGATGCTGCCGGGCGCGCTGCCGATGCTCGCCGCCTACCGCGGCGTGACGGCGCACGAAGCCGGCGATGCGCGGCTCCGCGCAGCGCTGTTCGGCGCGGGCTACTTCCTCGTGTGGGCCGCGTTCACCGCCGGCTCCCTCGTCGCGCTCATGGCCCTCGGCCTCATGGACGCGCTGACCGGCCCGGTGCGCTTCGTGCCCGGCGCGCTCCTCGTCGCGGCGGGCGTGTACCAGCTCACCGGCTGGAAGCAGTTCTGCCTGCGCCACTGCCGCTCCCCCCTCGGCTTCCTCACGACGCACTGGCGGCCCGGCAACGCGGGCGCGCTCCGCATGGGCCTGGCGCACAGCGCGTGGTGCCTCGGCTGCTGCTGGCTCCTCATGCTCGTGCTGTTCGTCGCGGGCTCCATGAGCCTGCTGTGGATGGGCGTGTTCGCCGGCTTCATCCTCGCGGAGAAGGTGGGCGGGCCGGGCGAGCGCGTCGCGCGCTGGCTGGGCGTGGCCGGCGTCCTCGTCGGGCTGTACGCGCTCCTCTGCGCCCTCGGGCATCCGGTGCTCCCCGCCGTGCCCGGGATGGATGACGGGAGCGGCATGGGGATGTCCCCATGAGCGCCTACACTTGGGCCGACCTCCGGCGCAGCCTCGTCATCAGCGCGGTCGTCGGCACGATCCTCGTCAGCATCAATCAGGGCCCGCGCGCGTTCCTCGCCCCGCCCGCGGAGGTCGTGGTCCTGTCGCGGATGCTGCTGAACTACGTCGTGCCCTTCAGCGTGGCGAGCGTCAGCGCCCTCCTGGCGAACCGGGCGAGGGCCGTTCCGCCCGCTGGCCTGGTCAAGGCCCGTTCGTGAACAGGCTTCAAGGCACCGCCCAGCCGGGGAGCCATGCGCGCGCGCCTCGCCTTCGCCGTCCTCGCCACGGGAGCCGTGCTCCTCGCCGGCTGCCTCGGAAGCTCCTCGCCCCCCTCGAACGAGCCGGTGCGCCCGGCGAACGGCGGCGACGCCCAGGTGGCGCAGCCCGAGGCCGGCAGCGGCGGCGTGGCGCAGGCCCCGCCCGTGCAGCAGCTCGTGGTCTATCCCTTCAAGGGCCACCTGACCACGAGCCTGGGCGCGCAAGGCGTGGGCTACCTCAGCCCGACCGGCGCGCAGGACACGCACGGCTGGAACTTCGCCGTGGACCACGAGGCCGTCGCCATCGTCGCCGAGCTGCGCTGGGCGGACAAGATGCAGGACCTCGACCTCCAGCTCGGCTCGCCGAACTGCGACAGCACGACGGGCACGGGCACGTGCGTCTTCGCCGACGACGGCCAGCCCGGCGCGGGCGACTCGCCGACGAAGATCGTGTTCACGAACGCGGATGCGCTGAAGCAGGCCGGCGCGTGGAAGGTCTTCGTGTGGGCGAAGGACGCGGTGAACGCCGATTTCGATGCGTCGGTCACGGTCTTCTACGGCGTCGGGCCGGCCGACGACTACACCGCGTTCAAGTGAGGACGTGTCCCCGGCGGCGCGCCCGCGCAGAGCGGGCCGCGGCAATCTTTTTCTCGTCCGCTCGCGCCGACCGCTCTGGTCACGATGCGGAAGCTCCCGTACCTCGCCCTCGCCACGCTCCTCCTCGCCAGCCCGCTCGCCGTCGCCGACGCGGTGCAGGACGAGGTGGCGTACCTGGCCAGCGCTGCCGACACCGTCGGCGCCATCGCGCTCGGCGTCGTGCCCGGCGACGCGGTCGCGGGGCAGGTCAGCGACGCCGTCGCGCTCGCCGAGCAGGGCCGGGCCATTACCGGGCAGGTCGCGGAGCACGGTGCCAGCGTGGCGATGGGCACCGCAGACCAGGCGGGCGCGCTCGCCGGCCCGGCGACCGAGGACGCCGCGGGTGCGGCGCAGCAGGTCGTGGACCTCGCCAGCCAGGGCCCGCAGGCCATCGGCTCCGCGCTCGTCGGCCTCGTCGGGCAGGGAGAGGCGCTCGCCGAGGACGCGGAAGGCGTCGCGGACGACCAGATCGGCACGGCGCACGGCCTCGCCGTCATGCAAGGCTGCGACGTGGGCTCGGTGCACGACGCCGGCATGCTCCTGCCCTTGCCGGACACGTGGGTCGGCCTCATGGCGCTGTGCGCCGCGACGGAGCAGTCGCTCCCGGCGCTGTGAGCTCACGCCCCGAGGCCTTTCCGCCGCAGCATCACGAACAGCGCGACGTGCTCCGGAGGGGCACGGGCACGACGCGCAGCCCGGTCTTGCCGTGCACGCTGCCCGGCAGGCGGATGAGGCGCTTCACGTCGCTCGTCACCGGCTCGTCCGTCTCGCCCGTCATGCTCGCGAGCGCCATCCGCTGCAACGCTTCGGCAACCGCGTGTTCGCGGACGGTGGTCTGGTGCGCCGGCGGCCTATTCACTGCTCACGTCAGCTCCGAAGGCCAGGATTTCGGGGGGAGGGCAAATCAGCAAGTCATCCAGGTTGCACGCCGTCGAGACATCAACATCATGGTCGACGATGAATTGGTAGTCGCCGGATTCCCCGTTGGCGACGTGATAATCGGTCCTGCCCGTTGAACTTCCGCTCGGCGTAAGAATCCGCATCGAAAGATCTCCGGTATTCGACCCTCCGATGAATTCGCCGAAAAGACGTCCGATAGAATGCTCGTTGAATGAAACGTCATCCATGGTTCTCACCTCAAGAACGCCGGCTTGAACCAACACATTCGCTTCTCCTGCGAAGGCGTTGCCTCGCGCATAGAACACATTGTTCCCGCTCGAACGATTGAGAATCGTAACGTTCCCAGAACCGAGAAGAACGAACGAACCGCTGACATTTCCGTCTCCGACCGACAGACCTACGACC
>JAIVGT010000003.1 GCA_020201485.1 Halobacteriales archaeon | reverse complement strand
GTGCTCGGCTGGAAGGAGATCCCGACGCCACCCGGCATGCCCATCGCCATGTTCAGCTCCGGGCGCACGCACCATGAGCTCCTGCTCATCGAGGTCGGGCCGCAAGCCCAGCCCATCCCGCCCGGCCGGCGCGTCGGCCTGTACCACGTCGGCCTGAAGGTGGGCGAGAGCGACGACGAGCTGCGCGCCGTGCTGCGCACGCTGCAGGAGCACCAGGTGCCCGTCCACGGCGCGACCGACCACGGCGTCACGCACAGCCTGTACATCGAGGACCCGGACGGCAACGAGATCGAGCTGTACATCGACGTCCAGCCCGCGGCGTGGAAGCAGGACCCGCAAGCGGTCCTCGCGCCTGCCCGCCCGCTCCACCTCTGACCCGGCCAGGCGACGCCTTTATAGCGCACCCCTGGGAATCCCCGCCCCGGCCATGCTCGAGCACGAGTACCAGCTCGCGTACTTCCAGAAGAACGGCTTCCACCGCCGCATCTGCACGAGCTGCAAGATGCCCTTCTGGAGCCAGGACGCGGCCCGGCAGAGCTGCGGCGACCCGCCGTGCGCCACGTACGAGTTCATCGGCAAGCCGGTCACGAAGCGTAAGTACAACCTCACGGAGATGCGCGAGGCCTTCCTCAGGTTCCACGAGGAGCGCGGGCACAAGCGCGTGGCGCGCTACCCGGTCATCGCCCGCTGGCGCGACGACATCTACCTCACCATCGCCAGCATCGCCGACTTCCAGCCGCACGTCACGAGCGGCGTCGTGCCCCCGCCGGCGAACCCGCTGTGCATCTCCCAGCCGTGCATCCGCCTGAACGACCTCGACTCCGTGGGCAAGTCCGGCCGGCACCTGACGTGCTTCGAGATGATGGCGCACCACGTGTTCAACTCCCCGGAGAAGGAGATCTACTGGAAGGACCGCACCGTCGAGCTGTGCCACGAGTTCCTCACGAAGACCTTGGGCATCGACGGCAAGCTCATCACCTACAAGGAGAACCCGTGGAGCGGCGGCGGCAATGCCGGCCCGGCGGTCGAGGTCCTCGTCGCCGGCTTGGAAGTGGCGACGCTCGTGTTCATGAACATGCAGCTCGACCCGCAGGGGAGCATCGAGCTCAAGGGCGAGACGTACTCCCTCATGCCCCTGCGCATCGTCGACACCGGCTATGGATTGGAGCGCCTGGTGTGGGCGAGCAACGGCGCGGAGAACATCTACGAGGCGCTCTGGCCGGACCTGCTGAAGCAATGGAAGCACCTGGCGCACCTCGACACGCAGCCCGACGCGCGGCTGCAAGCCATCCAGCACGAGGTCACGAAGCTCGCCGGCCTGCAATCCGTGGACACCAACGTCAAGCTCATCGCCCTGCGCGCCGAGGTCGCCCGCAAGCTGGGGGCCAAGGGCATCCAGGTCACCCCCGAAGAGCTGGACCGGCAGCTGCGCCCGCTCGAGAACCTGTACGCCCTGGCGGACCACAGCCGCGTCCTGGCGTTCATGCTCGGCGACGGCATCGTGCCCAGCAACGTCAAGGGCGGCTACCTCGCCCGCCTGCTCATCCGCCGCGCCCTGCGCCTCATCGAGGAGCTGCGCATGGACACGACGCTCGTCCAGCTCCTCGACGCCCAGCTCCAGGCGTTGAGCAAGGACTTCCCCGAGCTGCGCGCGAACCGCGACACGATGATGCGCATCGTGGACCTGGAGACGGAGCGCTACCGCGAGACCATCGAGAAGGGCACGCGCCTCGTCCAGGCGGAGGCGAAGAAGCTGGGCAAGGGCGCGACCATCAGCGTGGACAAGCTCCTGGAGCTCTACGACAGCAACGGGCTGAACCCGGAGATCGTGAAGCAGGTCGCGGAGCCGATGGGCGTCAAGGTCGAGGTCCCCGACGACTTCTTCTCCCAGGTCGCGAACCGCCACAGCAGCGAGAAGCGCGGGGCGAAGGCCCAGGAGCAGGTGCCGAAGGAGCTCAAGGCCCTGCCGAAGACGAAGCTCGTCTACTACGAGAACCCGCTGCAGAAGGAGTTCGACGCCGTCGTGCTCTACGCGCAGGGCAAGGAGGTCGTGCTCGACCAGACGGCGTTCTATCCCGAGGGCGGAGGGCAGCCGAGCGACTCCGGCTTCCTCAGCGGCCGCGAGAACGCGCTCCTCGACGTGACCCGCGCCGACACGAAGGACGGCGTCGTCATCCACACCGTGGAGGGCGGCAAGCTGCGGAAGGGCGACGTGGTGCACGGGCGGGTGGACTGGGGCAAGCGCCTGGCGCACACGCGCGCCCACACCGCCACGCACATCACCCTCGCCGCGAGCCGGCGCGTCCTCGGCAACCACGTGTGGCAGACCGGGGCGCAGAAGGGCGCGGACGTGAGCCGCATCGACATCACGCACTTCAAGCGCATCACGGACGAGGAGATGCGGCAGATCGAGACGCTGGCCAACATGGCGGTGATGGAGGACATGCAGGTGGAGAAGCTCTGGCTGGACCGCGACGAAGCCGAGAAGAAGTTCGGTTTCCAGCTCTACCAGGGCGGCATCCCGACCGGCAAGGTCGTGCGCGTCGTGCGCATCCAGGAGTTCGACGTCGAGTGCTGCGGCGGCACGCACGTCAAGCACACGGCCGAGGTCGGGCCCATCAAGCTCCTGCGCGCCGAGCCCATCCAGGACGGGGTGCACCGCATCGAGTTCAGCGCCGGCATGGCGGCGGTGCGCCGCTTCCAGGAGCGCGACGTGCTCATCCAGAAAGCGGCCGAGACGCTCGGCGTCACCCCGGACAAGCTGCCCCTGGCGGCGGAGCGTTTCTTCACGGAATGGAGGCAGCTGCGCAAGCAGGTGGAGGAGCTCACCGAGCTCGCCGCGGCCGGGCGCAAGGGCAAGCTGCTCGCGCAAGCCCAGCTCGTGGGCAAGGTCAAGCTCGTGGTCAGCGAGGAGCAGGCGACGATGGAGCAACTGCTCACGCTCGCCGGCGAGCTCGTGAAGGAGCCAGGCGTCGTCGCCATCCTCGGCAGCGCCAAGGAAGGGGCCAAGGTGGTCGTGGCGCGGAGCAAGGACGTGGACCTGCACGCGGGCGAGGTCGTGCGCGAGGCGAGCAAGGCGGCCGGGGGAGGGGGCGGAGGCAAGCCGGAGCTGGCGCAGGGCGGCGGGCCCGATGCCAGCAAGCTCGCCGAGGCGCTGCAGGTCGCGGCGGAGCAGGCGCGGAAGCGGCTCGGCTGACTAGCAGGGCAGCGTCACGCTGAGATCGTAGTCGCACATCGCGGTGAGCACGTAGGTCGCGCTCGTCCCGGCCGGGACCGGGCGCAGCCGGATGTCGTACATGCCTGCCGGCACGTCGCACCGCGCGATGCCCGACACGCCCGGCGCGGCGACCGCCTGGCAGACCACGGCGCAGGTCTGCGCGCCGAAATCGATGAGGCGCACCACCATGGCCACGCTGCTTCCGTCCGCGAGGAGCATGTAGGATCCGGTCGGGGTGTAGATCCATTGCGTGTACTCGGCCTGGCCCCCGGCGCTCAGCGACCCGACTTGGGGGTTCGTGAAGACGGCCGGCTCCTTGCAGCCCTGGTAGCTGCCGGCGTCCGCAGGCACCGCGCCGAGGGCGAGCGCCAGCACCGTGACCCCGAGCAAGCATCGCATGTCCCGCACCGTGCGTCCTGCTGTCAGGCAGGGTGCATGAGCGCTTCGGCATGCCACGACGGACGTTCCCTCGAACCCATCCAGCGGCGCGGACCATGGGCGGAGGCCCCCAAGCCGGCTCCCGGCGCCGATGCGCAAAGTACGTGCCCCGGCCGCACGGTGCGCGCCCGTGGACCTGCGCGCCCTGGATTACGGCACGAACCCGGCCACGGCCGTCGAAGCGGGACGCGGCAAGCCCCCCGGCCGGGTGTGGTTGGATGCGGGGGGCATCAGCGACCGGGACCTGGGCGACCTGGCCGTCCGCCTCGGCCTGAGCCGCACGGCGCTCACCACCAGCCTGCGCGCGAGCACGGGCGCGTCCAGCCTGGCGGGCGCAGCCTACCTCGGCCTGCGGCTGCCCGACGACGCGCGCCTGGCGGTGGTCCTGCACGGGCCGTTCGTGCTCACCGTCCACGGCAGCGACGACCTCGTCCCCCTGGCCGAGCTGCGCGAGCTCCTCCTCGACGAGGCGCGCGGCCAGCGCGTGGCGCGGCACGACGGCGCGTTCCTCGTCGGGCTCCTCCTGGAGCGCATCACGGCGCAGGCGCGCCGCGCCCTGGAGGAGCGGTCCGAGGACGTGGAGCGCATCGAGGAGCGCGCCATGAGCGGCCCGCGCGAGGACTTGGCGCGCCGCGCCCTGGCCGTGCAGCGCGCCCTGCTCCGGGTGGAGCGCAGCCTGTTCAGCGTGCAGCGCGCGGCGGCAGACCTCGCAGGCAGCGAGGCGGAGGACATCGACACCGACGCCCAAGCCGTGCTCCAGCGCGTGACCGCCCAGGCGGACGAGCTCATCGACCACGCCGTGCAGAGCCGCGACCTCGTGCAGAACGCCCTCACCGTGCACCTGGGCGTGGTCAGCAACCAGCTCAACGACACGATGCGCGTCCTGACCGTCCTCACCACGGCCATCTTCGTCCCCGCGCTCATCGCCGGCGTGTACGGCATGAACTTCCACGACATCCCGGAGCTGAGCTGGCCGTGGGGCTACCCCTACGCCCTCGCCCTCATGCTGGCGAGCGCGGTGGCCGTGCTCTGGGGCTTCCGCCGGGCCGGGTTCTGGGGGCCGGGGTCGCGCGAGCCCCGCGCCTGACGGCATCTCGCCGCAACGCTTTTCGTCCCATCAGCACCGTGCGGCACCGTGCCCCGCGCCGCGCTGCTCCTCCTCCTGCTCTTGCCCACGGCGGCGGCGCAGAACGGGGTCAGCTCCGTGGCCCTGCAGTTCGGCCCGCTGCCCGCGGTCACGGCGCGCCCCGGGGAGGGCGTGGCCATCGCCGTGCCCCTCGACGTCGAGGTGCGCACCGTGTGCGCCGCGCCCGGCAACGTGAACGTCACGTTCGCCGCGGCGGGTGACGCGGCGGTGGTCGCGCTGCTCGGCCCGACGCCGGCCGTGCCCGTGGACCGCGGCGTGTGGGGGCAGGGCGGCATGCCTCCGTTCCACGCGAGCGTCCTGCAGCCCGTCGTCCTGCAGGTGCAGCACCGCGTCCGCACCGGCACGCACCTGTTCGCGGTCGTGGCCAGCGCGTACGGCGTGGACGGATGCCCGCCCGCGGTGGACCCGGCCCTGCGCAGCACGGTGGCCACCGACGCCCTGGGCGAGGTGCGCGTCCAGGAGGAGCCGCCGCGGCCGCACGTGGATCCCCCGCCGCCGGTCCCGGCGCGCCCCACGCCCGACCTCGGGTCCGCGGGGTTGCTCGTCCTCCTCCTCGCCGCGCGACGCCGCTAGCGCGGGCGCGTCACCGGGCGCAGCGGCTGCGGCGGCTTGATGCTGCGCGAGGGCGCGCGCACCTGGGCCCTGGACGAGGCGCGGCCCCCGCGCGGCGGCGCGTGGTGCGCATCGGCGCGCAGCTCCTGGCGCACGGCGTAGAGCATCACGCCGCCGAGCATGAGGAGGGCGGGAAGAGCGAGGACGAGCACGTAGAGCTGGTCGTCGTCCGCGCTCGACGCGGCCGTTGCGCGGAAGGCATCCTGGGTCAGCGGCTCGCCCGAGCCGCCAGGCGAAGCGCTGCCCGGCGACGCATCGGCGAAGACGATGGACGACGGCCGCGCATCCGCGCCGCAGGAGCCGCAGGAGATCGTGGTGCCAGCGACCGGCCGAGGAACCTCGCGGACGACCACTTCGCCGCGATACACCGTGGTCTGCGCGCCGAAGGCGTCGATGGCGAGGGAAGCGGGCGGGTTCGGCAGGTCAGGCGTGATGTGCATCTGCACCAGGATGCGCTGCGCGGATGCCGGCACGCCGGGCCGGAGCGGGCTCCCATCCCACGTCGTGCCGAGGGCGAGGTCGGTCCCCCACAGCCCCTGCCCGAGGTCGCCGGTGCGGAACTGGTACGCGTTCAGCAAAGCGTGCCGCTCCCCCGCGGCGTGCTGGTGCCCGAGCTGGTCGAGGCTGCGCAGCTCCTCGCGCAACTGCAGCGTGGAGCCGCCCGCGCCGACGTCGTAACGCACGCTCGGCATCGCGCCTGCGCTCAGCCAGAGGAACGCGACCTCCAGCGACAGGCCATCGCCCTGCTGGAACGGCGCGTCGTCCACGGCGAGCTGGAACTCGAGCGTCATCGGCCCGGGCGTGGCGAGCGCGGGCCCGGCTTCCCCGCTCGCGACGGCCTCCGCGCCGCGGCGGAGGGTGACGTTGAACAACCCGCGCGCCGTGGGCGGCGCGAGCGCCGGCATGTCCAGCTCCGCCTTCAGCGTGAGCGTGGCCACGCCGCGCAACTGCCCCGCCGGCATGTCGCGCGCCCAAACGGCGATACCGGGTTGCCCAGGCACGCCCTCCGGGGCGCCGACGGTGCCATCCGCCGGCGGCTGCTCGCCGAGCGCGCCTTGCGGCGCGAGGTAGAGCGTGGGCGTCACGCGCAGCGGGTCGAAGGCCGCCGGGTCGTCGTCGCCGTGCGCGAGCGGGGAGAGCATCGGCTGGGCCAGCAGGGCGATGAGCACGGCTGGGACGAGCAGGCTGCGGCGCACGCGCTTCCCAGCGGCCCAGTGCGCGCGACCGGACTAATAGTTTGTGGTGGCGCGGGAACGGTCCCGCGCGGCGGGCACGCTGGGGTCTTGGAGCGCAAGAACGAAGGGCGCGCGCCCGGGTCGCCGGACGCGCGGACCACCGCGTGAGGAAGGGGCCTCGCGAATGCCGCGAGGACGCGGCGGTCGCAGGCCCTGGGTCGTTGCGGCCGTGTGCTCAGCCGAACAGCGCGCCCAGGCCCGCGGCGGCTTCCTCCTCGGAAACCTCGGGCTCCTTCTTCTTCTCCTCCTTGGCGGGGGCACCACCTGCGGCCGGCGCGGCGGCCGGGGCAGCGGCGAAGGCGGCCTTGCTGATGGCCTCCTCGATGTTCACGCCCTCCAGGCTGGCCACGAGGCCCTTCACGCGCGCGTCGTTGACCTCGACGCCCGCGGCCTTCAGGACGCTCTTCACTCCGCTCTCATCGATGGGCTTGCCCGCGCTGTGGAGCAGCAGGGCGCTGTAGACGTATTCCATGGTCTTCCTTCCTCCTTACTGGACCTTCTTCGCGAGGTCCTCGTCGAGGGCCTCGGGCTTGAGCTTGCGGGCCACGGCCATGCCCTGCGCGTTCGCCTTGGCGAGGATCATGTCCAGCGCCTTCGGCTCGGGGATGGCCGCCTCCACCGCCAGGGCGAGCGCCTCGCGGTGCGCCTTGCCCAGCAGGTGGGGGATGGTGAGCTTCGTCGGATAGGCGGCGTTGACGCTGAGGTTCAGCGCCTGCCTCGCCGCGAGGCCGACCTGCTGCAGGATCTTCTTCTGGTCGATGCCCAGGATGTCGGGGCCGTAGACCATGCCCTTCTCGTACACGGCCTTCACGTCGAGGCCGATGGTGAGCGGGAAGATCTCCAGCCGCGTCAGCCCGGCGGCGATGTTCGCCGGGATGGCGTCGCCGGCCTTCACCAGGAGCTTGTCGCTCTTGATGACGACCTTGCCCTCGTCGATGGCGGCCGGGATGCCGCTCCGCTGCAGCTCGCCGACGACCGGGCCGGGCTTGAACGGCGTCTCGCCCTTGCGGATCCAGATGTCCTCTGGGGCCTTCTCGCCGCCGCGCGCCGGGGCCTTGGTCTTCGACTCGTCCAGCTTGCGGTACAGGCGGAACGGGTTCATCTTCGTCGTGATGATGCACGTCGGCCCGTCGATCTTGCCGATGAGTTGCTCCAGGCCGGGCTTGTTCCGCGCCGCCTCCTCCAAGGCCAGGCGGAGGAGCGTGTTCTTCGTGACCTTGAGCGTCGCCTCGCCGCGCAGGGTGCGGCGCATCTGCAGCATGCTGCTCGCCGGGATGCCCTGGATGCTGACCAGTCCGACGACGTCGCTGCCGGTGAGGAGCTGCACCAGCACCTCGACCTCCTGCTTCTTCGCCTTGCTCACGTGGGCCTTGTGGCCGCGCGCGCTGGCTTGGACCGCTTGGGCCATGTCACTCCTCCTCGGAGATGCGGACAGCCGGACCCATGCTCGTCTTCACGTACACACTGCCCAGGTTCTGCCGGCCGCGCTCGAGCTTGAGCTGGACGCGCTCCAGGATGAGGTGGGCGTTCTCCGTGAGGTCCTCGGGCGTCATGGCCTCGGTCCCCACGGCGACGTGGAAGGTGGGCTTGTCGCGGCTGCGCGCCCGCACGCTGTTGCGCAGGTTGTTGACGACGTTCGCCGGGTCGGCGTTCGGGGGCAGGGCGCGGGGCATCTTGCCGCGCGGGCCGAGCACCTGGCCGAGCGTCTTGCCGATGGTCGGCATGAGCGGGGTCTCGGCGAGGAAGAACTGGTACTCCGTGGCGAGCTTGCGCGCGCGGCGCTTGTCGCCGGCGATCTTCTCGATCTCCTCGGGCGGGATGACGAGGTCGGCGACCTTCTTCGCCTTCACCGCGAGCTCCCCGCTGGCGAAGACGGCGATCTTCGTGCCCTTGCCCCGGCCCTTCGGGAGCTGCACCTCCTCGTCGATGCGGTTCTTCGGCACGGAGAGGTCGATGTGCTGGAGGTTGATGGCGAGCTCCACGCTCTGCGTGAACTTGCGCTTGCCCTTGCCCTGCTCCAGGGCCTTCTGCATCGCTGCGAGCACGGACTTGCGGTCCACGGGGGCACCTCCGTAGTCGGCGCAGAGCACCGGGAGAACCGAGGGTCCCCGGGTCCGCTCCTACGGCGTGGGCGTGGCAATGCGGGATGTGTATAAATAAGTTGACCAGGGGGACCTCAGCGCGCAAAGCCCGGTCCGCCGGCCGCGCCGCGGTGGATGGCGCCCTGCACCCAGGCGAGCGTGTCGTCGATGCTGCCCGCGGTGCGCTCCAGGAGGTAGCGGTCCCACGCGCCGGCGAGCACGCCGCGCACGCCCGCCCCGAGCACGGCACCGAACGGGATGAGCGGCACGAGGAGCAGGGCGACCACGCTCTCCAGCGGCGCCGGGCCGAGGCCGGCGAGGACGTACGCCGCGAGCCCGGCCGCCCACACGCCGAGGGTGAGCCAACCCGCGCCCCGCGCCGGGTTGCGCGGCGGGTCGAGGCCCTCCATCTCCGCGAGCGCCTCCAGCGGGTTCCCGAGGGGGAGCACGCGGCTCGCCGCGTAGCCCGCCGCGCTGCCCATCGGGTCGGTGAGCCAGGTCAGCACGCTGCGGCGCACGCGGAAGCGGCGCGCGAGGAGGAACAGGCCGAGCCCGCCCAGGCCGCCGACGAGGCCCGCGCCGCGCTGGTCGCTCACGGCCGTGAACAGCGTGATGCCCCGGATGCCGGCGGCGAGCCAGCTGCAGGCCAAGGCGAGGATGGGCGCGTAGACGAGCGCCGCCACGAGCAGGCCGACCTGCGCTGCGGGCCACTCCGCGGGCAGCAGCCGCGCGACGAGCAGGACCACGCCGAGGACCAAGGCGAGCACGAGGGTGAGCGCGAGCCAGGCCGCGCCCAGAGCCGCGAGGTAGGCGCGGCGGCGGGCGAGCACGCGGAGGGCGGGGCGGAGCCTGGGCGCGGAGGCCATGAGCCTGGGCTGGGGGGCAAGGAGATGAAAGATGCGGGGCCGCGCCGAAAGGTGTGCGGCCCGGGCGGGTGCGGCCGCACCCCGGACGCGCGCCTGAGGGCAGGCGGTCGGTCGGCCTTCACGCGAACGCGCCGGCGACGGAGCCGTGGTCGAAGCCCTGCGGCACCTGGCCCGTGGTCGCATACTTGTAGATGGCCGCGGTCAGGATGCCCTGCGCCGCGGTGTACACGACCGCCAGGATGAGCCAATACAGCACGACCACGACGAACGCCGCGAGGAGCACGACGCCCGCGACCCCCGCCCAGGCGAGGAGCAGGAGCACGGCCAGGCCGGCGAGGCCGAGCAGGCCGAACACCGCGGTCATGCCGATCTCGCCAGCCGCCGTCTCGCCCCAGGCCCGGCGCATGATGCCGCCGCTCTCGCGGATGGCGTCGAGCGGGCCGAGGTCGCGGTACACGAGGAGCGGCACGACGAAGTAGATGAGCGCGTTCCACGCCGTCTCCAGCAGGCCGCCGACGATGGCGTCCACGAGCGGGCCCCAGCGCTGGCGCAGCTCGCCGCGCAGCATGCGGAGGACGAGGCCGACCGTCGCCGCGAGCAGGGCCCACTGCGCGATCTTGCCGATGCGGCTCCACGACACCTGCAGGCCATCGCGCACGGTCGGGTCCTTGCCGTCGAAGCGCATCGTTGCCATCGCGACGACCGCGGCGTTGAAGAAGATGACGACGAAGTAGCCCACGAAGTAGAGCACGAGGAAGCCGGCGACCCACGCGCCGGTGCCCATCTGCGTCCCGCCGAGGAACAGGCTGCCGAGCACGCCGCCCGCAAGCAGGATCATCACGAACGCGGAGAGCACCGGGAGGAGGAGGATTTCAGTGTCGAGGCGCAGCACCTGGAGGCTAGCCTTCGTCAGGGTCCAGCCGCGGCGGAAGCGCGTGAACAGGTCGGTCATGCAGGTTCCCGGGCGCGGTAGGGCACGCCTGGCTTCAAGCTTGCTGGGGAGGGAGGGCCGAAAGGCCGGACCTACGCGGGGCCCGTGGCACGGCGTGGCAGGGAAACGGGCGGGGGCCATCCCGGGATCCGCTGGCGCGCGGGCGCCGCGGGGACCCAGCGGCCCCCTGCTGTCCGGGCTCACTCCTTGATCTGCCCGTCGTAGGAGCCGGCGTCGACCGCCTTCTGGAACTCGCGCGGGTCCTTGCCGTCGACGGTCACGCCCATGCTCAGGGCGGTGCCGGCGACCTCCTTGACGCGCTTCTTCAGGTTCTTGCCCTGCAGGTCCTGCTCCTTCATCTTCGAGATCTTGATGGCGGCCGCGACGCTGATGTTGCCGACCTTGAGCTGCTTCGGCGTGCCGCTGCCGCTCTCCTTGCCGATCTCCTTGAGGATGAGCGCGCTCGTCGGGGGCGTGCCGACCGTGACGCGGAACTCCTTTGTGCCCGGGTCGATCCAGACGGTGACCGGGACCTTCATCGCCTTGAAGGCCGCGGTCTTCTCGTTGATCATCTTCACGACGTTGACCACGTTCACGCCCATCGGGCCCAGCGCGGGACCGAGCGGGGGACCGGGTGTCGCGTTGCCGCCGTCGACGAGCACTTCGATCTTCTGCTCTGCCATGGGTGCACCTCCGACCTCCAGACGTTGCACGCTCGGCCGCGACGCGGCTCCGCGTGGAGGATGGAGCGAGCGGCGAACGGGCTCGGGGTATTTCAAGGTTCGGCGGGGGCGCGCCTACGGCCCGCTTGCCTGCCTCGGTCCGCGGGCCGGTCCGCAGGCGCCGTGGCTCGGTGCGCGCCGACCGCCCAGCATATCCAAACGTGTATATACACATGATTGCATATGAGGAGCCATGGGCGAGGTCTTCGCCGTGCTCGCCGACCCCACGCGCCGCCGCCTGGTCGAGGTCCTGCACGATGGCGAGCAATCGGTCACCGAGCTCGTCGCCGCCGTCGCCATCCAGCAGCCGGGCGTGTCGCGCCACCTGCGCATCCTCCACGAGGCCGGCCTGGTGACGGTCCGCGCCTCCGGCCAGCGCCGCCTCTACTCCCTCCGCCGGCAACCGCTGCGCGAGATGGAGGCGTGGATGCGCCGCTACGCCCACGACGAGCGCGACCGCCTCGGCCGCCTCGCCGACTTCGTCGACGGCCCCGCCGCCAAGCCCAGCGCCAGGAACAGGAAGTGAAACCATGACGACCAAGACGACCAAGGGGTCCGACCGCGCCTTCACCCTCACGCACACCTTCCGCGCCCCCGCCGCGAGGATCTTCGCCGCCTACACCGACCCGAAGCAGGTCGCACAGTGGTGGGACCCCAAAGGCGGCCTGCGGGTCGAGCGCATGGACGTGCGCGTCGGCGGCGGTTTCCGCTACGTCCAGCGCGCGCCGGACGGAGGCACGATGGCGTTCGTCGGCTCCTACCTCGAGGTCAAGCCGGTGACGCGCCTCGTGTACACGTTCCAGATGGAGGGCCAGCCCGGCGCCCCGGTCACGACCACCGTCGACCTCGCCGAGGCCGCTGGGACGACGACCCTCACGCTCACGCTCGACTTCCCCAGCAAGGAAGCGCACGACGCAGCGATGCAGTACGGCGCCGCCGCCGGTGCCAAGATCGCGTTGGACAACCTCGCCTCCTTCCTGGGAGCACCCTGATGGCCCGGGTCGGCGGCGCACGTCACGACAGCCCGCGGTCCCCGCACGAACCGCGGTCTCCCACCAGGACCAGGCGGATCCCATGAGCCCGAAGAAGAACACGAAGGAAGCCACGAGCAAGGCCGCGGGCAGCAAGACGTCCAAGGGATTCACGGAAGAGGAACGCGATGCGATGAAGGAGCGCGCCCGCGAGCTGAAGGCGGGGGCGCGCGCGGCCAAGGACAAGGCGGATGGGGAAGGCGATGTGCTCGCGGCCATCGCCAAGGTGGCGGACCATGATCGCGCCATGGCCAAGCGGCTCCACGCCATCATCAAGGCCAGCGCGCCAGGGCTCGCGCCGAAGACGTGGTACGGGATGCCCGCGTATGCCAAGGACGGCGAGGTCCTGTGCTTCTTCCGGCCCGCGCAGAAGTTCAAGACGCGCTACGCGACGCTCGGCTTCAGCGACGAGGCGAAGCTCGACGAAGGCAACATGTGGCCGACCGATTTCGCGTTGAAGGACCTGACGGCCACCGAGGAGGCCAAGATCAGCGCGCTCGTGAAGCGAGCGGTGGGCTGAGGACACGCGCGAGGATGGTCGTGATGGCCGCGCCGGGGAGCCGCCCGAGGCCGCGCGCCCTTCCGCGCTCCGTCGGCTGGCGTCGCGCGCGGAACCAAGGTTGAAGCACGCGCACCCCGTGGCGGCCGCCGTGAAGAACGACGTCATCGTGCTGCGCGGGGCGCGGGAGAACAACCTGCGCGGCGTGGACCTCGACATCCCGAAGGGAACGATCACCGTCTTCACCGGCGTCTCCGGGTCCGGCAAGTCCTCGGTCGTCTTCGACACCATCGCCGCGGAGGCCCAGCGCCAGCTCTACGAGAACTTCACCCTCTTCGTCCGCAACTTCCTGCCGAAGATCCCGCAGCCGCACGCCGACGCCATCCACCACCTCAACATGGCGGTCATCGTCGACCAGAAGCGGCTTGGCGGCGGCTCCCATTCGACCGTCGGCACCGCGACCGACATCAACCCGCTCCTGCGCCTGATGTTCTCGCGGTTGGGGAAGCCCCACGTGGGCTGGTCCAACCAGTTCTCCTTCAACGACCCACAAGGCATGTGCCCGGCGTGCAACGGCATCGGCCGCAAGCTCAGCCCGAAGACCGCAGCCTTGCTCGACCTCTCGAAGTCGCTCTCCGGGGGGGCCATCCAGCCCCCCATCTTCGGGGACTGGACCTACGCCGCGAGCGGCTTCTTCGACCCGAAGAAGAAGCTCAAGGACTTCACGAAGGCGGAGATGGACCTCCTGCTCCACGGCTCGGAGCGGAAGTTCAAGACGACGATCGGCGGGAACGAGATGAACGCGACGTACCTCGGGCTGGTCGAGAGGTTCACGCAGGCCTACATCGCGCGCGACCTGAAGACGCGCCCGGAGCGCACGCAGCGCGCCGTCGAGCCCTTCCTCACGATGGGTCCCTGCCCGCTGTGCAAGGGCGCGCGCCTCAGCCAGGCCGCCCTCGCGTGCCGGGTCGGGGGGCACAACATCGCCGAGCTCACGGCGATGGAGGTCGAGGCGCTCCTCCCCGTCGTCCAGCGCATCCAGGGCCCCGAGGCCGCGCCCATCGTCGCCAGCCTCGTCGAGCGCCTGGGGCACATGGACGAGATCGGGCTCGGCTACCTGTCGCTCGACCGGCCCACGGACACGCTCTCCGGCGGCGAGTCGCAGCGCGTGAAGATGGTGAAGCACCTCGGCTCCAGCCTCGTCGACGTCCTCTACATCTTCGACGAGCCGACCGTCGGCCTCCACCCGCGGGACGTCGACCGGCTCTGCCGCCTGCTGAAGGAGCTGCGCGACAAAGGGAATACCGTCCTCGTCGTCGAGCACGACCCCACGGTCATCGCCGCCGCGGACCACGTCGTCGACATGGGGCCGCACGCCGGCGCGAAGGGCGGGACGGTCGTCTTCCAAGGCACGTACGCCGGCCTCCGGCGCTCGGGCACGCTCACCGGCCGGTTCCTGGAGGAGCGCCTGCCGCTCAAGGACGCGTCTCGGAAGCCCGCGGGCAAGCTCCCCATCCGCCATGCCCGAGCGAACAACCTGAAGGACGTGAGCGTCGACATCCCGAAAGGGGTCCTGACCGTCGTGACGGGCGTCGCCGGGTCGGGGAAGAGCTCGCTCATCCACGGGTCGTTCGTCCCTTCGACCCCCAGCGCCATCGTCATCGACCAGTCGCCCGTCGGCGCCTCGAGCCGCTCCACGCCCGCGACCTACACCGGCGTCATGGACGACCTGCGCAAGGAGCTCGCGCACGCGAACGGCGTGGACGCCGGCCTGTTCAGCTTCAACTCCAGGGGGGCGTGCGGGACGTGCAACGGCCTCGGCGTCATCTACACCGACCTGGCGTTCCTCGACGGCGTGAAGACCCCCTGCGAGACGTGCCACGGGGCGCGCTTCAAGGACGAGGTCCTCGCCTACAAGCTGGAGGGCCGCTCCATCAGCGACTACCTCGCGCTCACGGTCGCCGAGGCGAGCCAGGCGCTCACGCAGGCCCAGCCGACGAAGAAGCGCGCACCGCTCCTGAGGAAGCTCCAGGCGCTCGCGGACGTCGGCCTCGACTACCTCACCCTGGGCCAGCCCCTCTCGACGCTCTCCGGCGGCGAGTGCCAGCGCATCAAGCTCGCCGCCGAGCTCCACAAGAAGGGCTCCATCTACGTGATGGATGAGCCCACGACGGGCCTCCACCTCTCCGACATCGCGACCTTCCTCGCGCTCGTGGACCGCCTCGTGGACGAGGGGAACACCATCGTCATCATCGAGCACCACCTCGACGTCATCCGCCGCGCGGACTGGGTCATCGACCTCGGACCGGAGGGCGGAAGCCGGGGTGGCGAGGTCGTGTTCGAAGGCACGCCAGCCCAGCTCCTGCGAGCGAAGGGCTCGCACACCGCCGCGGCCCTGCGCGGGGCGGGCGCCGACGCGTGAACTGGGATGTGGCCGTCCGCGCGCTGGCC
>JAIVGT010000304.1 GCA_020201485.1 Halobacteriales archaeon | reverse complement strand
GGAGTGGGGCGTGCGGCGGAGCTGAGCGCGCGGCTGGCCGGCGTGCAGGAGGCCATCTTCGTGGACTGCCACAACAGCCTGGAGCCCGGCGCGGGAGCGGTGTATCCGTGCACGCCGAGCGCGGACCGCATCGAGGAGCTGGCGCAGGAGACCACGCGGCTGGCGCAGAAGGAGCTCGTGGGCTCGCTGCGCGCCGGGTGCGCCCACCTCAACCCGTTCCGGCGCGAGGAGGGCATCGGCAAGCAGGGCGTGCAGTGCGTCGTGGTCGAGGCGGGGAAGCAGAAGGTCGCCTACCTGCTGTTCGACGGCAACAACATGCTGCCGGCGGTGACGGAGCGGGTCATGCACGCCTTGGAAGGGCTCGTGGACCGGGCGCAGGTCATGACGAGCGACAACCACAGCGTGAACCTCATCGCCGGCGGCTTCAACCCGGTCGGGCACCGCGTGGACGCGGCGCGCGTGGCAGCGGCGGCGCGCGAGGGCGTGGAGCAGGCCCTCCAGGACCTGGAGCCGGTGGAGTGCGGCGCGACGCGCGTCACGGTCAGCGGCCTGCGCGTGTTCGGCCACGAGAAGACGGCGCGCCTGACGAGCGCCATCAACGCCATGGTCAGCATCGCGCCCCAAGTGCTCGTCGCCTGGGCCCTGCTCACGAGCGTCGCCACGCTCCTGCTCTTCGTGCTGACGCGGGGCTGGAGCTAGGGACGTCTGCCCATGTTCGGCCCGTCCCCGACAACAAGCGCGAGCTCTTGCTGGCAAAGAGGCGTTCAACGCCCATGCGACCGCTCCTTCCCGTCGCCGCGCTCCTCCTCACGGGCTGCGCGGTGCCGGGCAGCGGCCCGACCGGGCCGTGCATCGCCATCGTCCTCTCCATGGTGCCCCTCGACAACGGCACGGCCTACCCGGCAGAGCTCGCCATCCCCGGAACGTACCTGTTGGCCAACATCACGGCGACCTTCCGCGCGGCCCAAGGCCCCGCTCCACCAGCCCACCCGCTCGCCGACCTGGCACGCCCGGGCGGCCGCGATGGGGCGATGTGGCTCGACCTCGCGGGCAGCAACCGCACCGTCGACACGCGCGACGAGCTGTGGACGGTCGGCCCCAAGGTGTTCGCCATCGAACTGCGCGACGCGTCCGCGGCGCTGGTGGGCGGCACGCTGCGCTGCGTCTGAGCCGGGCTCGGCGCGGCGCGACGAGCCCGCGCGCGGACGTCTGGCCTGCCTTCCGTCTGCCGGACCGAAGGTTCACTCCAGCTCGCCCGCGTCGTGGAACTCGCCCGCAGCCGCCTTGGCCTCGGCCTCGGCGCGCGCCTGCTCCTCGTGCAGGCGCTGCATCTCGACGTCGATGGCGGCGAGCTTGCGCTTGTACTCCTGCTTGATGGCCTCCTTCTGCGCCGCCAGCAGGCCCTTCTGCCGCGCGATGTCGGCCCGGCGCTGGCGGTACCGGGCGAGTGCGGCGAACTTGCCGTCGAGCGCGTGGCGCAGGGCCTGCGTCTCGCGCGCGAGCGCCTCGCGGTAGCGCTCGCTCAGGCTCGGCCCGCCGAGGTACCCGGCGGTCGTGACCGTGGGGATGTACTCGTCCCGCTGCTTGCCGAAGATGCTGGCGTAGGCCATGCGCGGCGTGTACACCGCGGTGCGGTGCGTGGCCGTGATCATCTCCAAGGGCAGGGGACCCTTGAAGATGCCCAGGTTGACCTGCTCCAGGGGCCCAGCCGCGCGCTTCTTTGCGTACCGCGCCGCGCCCAGGACGAGGGCGAAGGGCGGCACGAGGCTGCTGAGCACCGCCGCCCAGTTCAGGCCGGCCGGGCCGTTGTCCGCGCTCGGCGGGTTTGGCGTCGGCCGGGACTCCGGCTGGATGGGCTGCTGCAGGACGGTCGTCTTGCCGGGGCTGATGGTGAGCGTCGTCGGCTTCGGCCGCGGCGTCTCCGGGATCTTGACGGTGATGCTGCTCCCGTCGCCGTTGTGGACGGTGATGTCGGTGCCGGTGTGGATGCTGTTCAGCAGCATCGCGGCCATGATGACCAGGCCGACGGCGAGGGCCACGTACACCAGGCGCGAGCGGCGGCGCAGCAGCTGGACGCGGTAGGCTTCGAGCCCGTAGGGGCTCCACGCCTGCATCTGGCTGGGCTTGCGCTCGCTCACCGTGGCTCACCTTCGGTCCGGCAGGCCGGGTGTGGCCCTCACCGGGGATGAACCAGCGTCCGTCACCGCTGTGACAGGTCCCAGGGCGAAAAACCCTCGAAACAGCCCTGGCCGGCGCGCCGCAGCGACGCGCCGCCGGGCAAGCTTGGAGAAGGAAGCCCCGCACCGCGCGGCCGGCCGAGGCGGGCGCGCAGCGTGAGCGAGATGATGAAGAGAAGAGACCCCGGCGAATGCGGCCGGGAGGCGATCCGTTCGCTGCCAGGGCCCAAGGAGGTTCCAGAAGGGGGCTTGCGCCCCCCTCCGGGAGTGTGCCTGCTTGCGCAGGCGCGACTGCTTGCTCTCAGGCTCTTAGGCGCACGGGGCCGAGCTGCCGACGCTGTCCGCCGGGAAGAACAGGACCCTGTTCGTCGGGGCGGGCGGGCGGTTCTCGCTGAACCACAGGTCGATTTGCGCGGTGTTCGCGGTCGTGCTGGGCGCGTTGGTCACCGCAGCTCCGCTGTTGCCTTGCTCCTTGGTCAGGGCGCTGCCCGTGCCCAGCGAAGCGCCATCAGCGATGATGCCCGCGGGGTCGAGCGCGTCCATGCGCACCAGGAGGACGAAGTTGTAGTCCTTCGCCGTGCCGCCGCCGTTGAGGGCGAGGGCGTCGCAGGACATCGACAGGTCCTTCGTCGAGGCGCTGATCTCGACCACGTACATGCTCTTCGTGACATTCGTCACCGGCTCGCCGGTCGTGAGGGGCTCGCCCGCCACGTCGTCCGGCACGCCGTCGCCGTCGAGGTCGACGAACTGGTCGTTCGCCATCGCTGCCTCGCACGGCACGGGGTTGTCCCCCACGCTGCACTGTTGGTAGGAATAGCGGTCCACGATCCAGGCGCGGTCGTTCGGGTCGGTGAACTGGTAGCTCTCAACGTACGCCAGGTCGGCGTCGTTGATGTGCTGGAGCGGGCTGTCGTCGCCGGCCTGCGAGGCCAGCACGAACGCGCCGGCAGCGATCTCGCTGGCGACGCTCGACGGGACGAGCTCCTGGTTGTTGAACCAGAGCACACCGCCGATGGTGGTCCGCTTCGCCGCGATACCGGCGATAGCAGCCATGCCCACGTTGTTCTCCTGGAGCACGGTCGCGTAGACCGAGTGCCCCTCGACAATCTGCTGCGTCTCCTTCGACGCGGCATCAGCGAACGCCACACCGGGAATGATCATCACGAGCACGCCCAGCGCTGCAAGCAGTTTCTTCGCCTTCACTCGTCGTCACCTCCTTGACGGATGTTCCTCAGCCCTTGCGGGCGAGTCGCACACATGCCCTCGATGCGCGTCGCATCGCTGCGACGCGGTGCCTCCAGGGCGTGTGTTGCCTCCACGGGACCCGAAGAGTCCGTGGATGACCATGATGCGTTCTGTGTCACCGCGGGGAGTTCCCGGCTCATGGCCCGGCCTCCCCAACCACGGTGCGGGACAGAACGCTCGGAGCCGCGGCGGGCGGGGACAGGGCCTGGCCAACCAGGCGCTGCACGAGCTCCGCGATGCGCTCCTCGGCCGGTTCACCGAGCTGCCACGCCTGCTGCAGCGTGGCCTTCATGTCGGCGACGATGGCCTTGTCGTCGCTCCAGATGGCGACGTCGTCGCCCTTGAACAGATGCTCGTCGTCGGGCACGTAGTGGCACATCAGCACCTCGTGGTCGTCGACGATGAGCGTGGCCGAGCCCAGGGTGCGGGTGCGGCTGTGCCGGACCTCGGCGAACCGGGCCATCTCCTCCAGCGTGCCGGCGCTGGCCTCCAGCACCGGCGCGAGCATGCGGATGCGCACGCCCATGCTCGCCTTCTCCCGGAGGGCGGGCAGGAAGTAGCCGTTGCGCGCGGCGAGGAACTCCGAGCCCATCTCGAGGACGGAGCTGCGCGCCCGGGCGAGCATCTCGTACTTCTTGTTGACCACGTTCTTCCGGCCCTTGATGGTCAGGAAGCTCCCGGCCTTGTCGCCGGCGACGGGCTTGGGCGCGCGGGCGAACTCCTGCGCCAGCATGCGCTTGTCCTCCTCGATCTGCTGCAAGCGGGACAGGTACTGCTTCTCGAAGCCCTGCAGGTAGACGT
>JAIVGT010000107.1 GCA_020201485.1 Halobacteriales archaeon | reverse complement strand
AGCCAGCAGTTCGTGCCGCCCGGCGTCGAGCTCGTGGTCACCGACCCCATCAGCGCGGCCATGGTGCAGGTCGAGGTGGCGCTCGCGCTCGCCCTGCTCATCGGCAGCCCGCTCGTCGCCTACGAGGCCGCGTCCTTCCTCATGCCCGCGCTCCTCCCGCCCGAGCGCAAGCTGCTGCTGCGCGCCATCCCCGCCGTCACGGGCCTGTTCCTCGCCGGCGCGGCCTTCGCCTACCTGCTCATGGTGCCCACGATGATGCGCGTGCTCTACAGCTACGCCCTCGGCCTGGGCGCGCGCAGCCTCCTCACCGTGGACAGCCTGGTGAGCTTCGCCCTCATCGTGACCGTCATCTTCGGGCTGAGCTTCGAGCTGCCCGTGTTCATGGTCGTGCTGGCGAAGCTCGGCCTCGTGAGCCCGGCGACGATGCGGGCGAAGTGGCGGCACATCGTGGTCGGCATCTTCGTGCTCAGCGCGGTCATCACGCCCGACCCGAGCGTCATCAGCCAGGTGCTCGTCGCCGTGCCGCTGTGCGTGCTGTACGTGGCCGGGCTCATCGCCAGCCAGGCGGCGACGAAGGCCCCCGCCGCGGAGGGCGCGGCGAGCGCGGCCTAGCGCACCTTCTCCGCGATGGCGGCCCGCAGCTCCTCCGGTCCCTTGCCGATGATGTCGATGCCCAGGTCGGCGGCCGCGCGCTGCAGCCGAGCCAGCTCGTTCTGCTCCACGTCCAGGACCTGCTGCTTCTGGTGCACGGGCACGGCGTCGCCCGGCACGAACGCTTGCTCCTCGCGCGCCATCTGGTCGGTGAACTGCCTCGCCGTGCCCCGCACCTGGGCGCTGATGCGGCCCGCCTCGCGCGCCATGGCCGGGAGCTTGTCCGCGCCGAAGAGCACGAGGAAAAGTCCGGCGATGACCAGCGCTTCCGTCGGCCCGACGTCGAGGAACGCGAGCACTACCACAGGACGACCTCGACCTCCTGGCCTTCGTCCACCAGGTCCGTGTTCTCCGGGATGAGGATGTAGCCCGTGCTCTCCGCCATGCTCGTGAGCGCCCCGCTCTCCTTGTACGTGCTGAACACCTTCCCGTCTTGGACGCGCACCGGCAGGATCTGCAGCCGGCCGAGCGCGCTGCTCAGGCGCTCGCCCATCACGCCCCGCACGATGCGCGGCGCGGGCAGCGCTTGGCCCTGCATCTTCGCGAGCACGGGCAAGAGGAAGAGGTAGCCGTTCGTCAGGCAGCTCACGGGGTAGCCGGGGAACCCGAGGGCGAGCTTGCCCTGCAGGTCCGCGGCGAGCATGGGCTTGCCCGGCCGGATCTGCACGCCGTGGAACAGGAGCGTGCCGCGCTTCCCCAGCGCATCGACGAGCAGGTCGCGCTCGCCGACGCTGCTGCCCCCGCTGAGCACGACGAGGTCGGCTTCCTGGGCCTTGTCGAGCGCCGCCTCCAGGGCTTCGAGCGTGTCCGGCACCGCGCCCCACGTCACCGGCTCCCCGCCCGCCTCGCGCACGAGCGCGGTGAGCGTGTGCGTGTTGCTGTCCCAGATCTGGCCCTCGCGCAAGGGCTTCCCCGCGGCCTGGATCTCGCTGCCCGTCGGGAGGACCGCGACCTTCGGCCGCGCGAACACGTCCGCGTGCGTCAGGCCCAAGCTCGCCAGCACGCCCACGTGCGCCGGCGCGAGGCGCTGCCCGGCGCGCAGCACCACGCTTCCCTGCGGGATGTCGATGCCCGCGCCGCTGATGTTCCGCCCCGGGGGCACCGCGACCTCGACCTTCACCGTGTCGCCGTGCACGAGCGCATCCTCGACGCGCACGACCGCGTCCGCGCCCTCCGGCACCTTCGCCCCGGTGGCGATCTGGATGCACTCCCCGCCTTGCACCGCCCGGCCCGGGGCATCGCCCGCGTGCAGCGTGCCCACGATCCGCAGCGCGCGCGGGTTGGCCTTGCTCGCGCCGAACGACTCGTGCGCCTTCACGGCGAAGCCGTCCATGGCCGCGCGGGCGAACGGCGGCACGGGCACGGGCGCGCGCACCTCCTGCGCCAGGACGCGGCTCCCCGCCTGCTCCAGCGGCACGCGCTCGACGCGGCGCACGGGCTGGGCCTTCGCGAGCACGAGCGCCAGCGCCTGCTCGTAGCCGATGAGGGCCCGGAAGGGACGCATCTTCCCGGCGTGCGCGCCCATGGGGCGGGCATGCCCAGCCGGAGATAAGGCTTGTCGGCACCCTCACCTTCATAGCCATGAGCCGCATCCCCCGGCCATGCCCCGCCGCGCCGGCCCCGAGGCAGCCGTGGTCCGTTGCCCCGACTGCGGGGAGGACCAGCTCCACGACGTGCTCCAGGCCGCGAGCGCCGCCGGGGACGCGACCGTGCGCTGCCGGGAGTGCAAGCGCGTGCACCGGGCCATCCTGCCCGCGGCCAAGGTCGTGGACATCCCGGTCATCATCAGCAGCGGGAACGAGAGCCAGCGCGTCAGCGTCAGCCTGCCCGCCGAGGACGAGCTCAGCCTCGACGACGAGATGGTCGCCGGGGACAAGCAGGTGCAGGTGCGCGCCCTCGACCGCCGCGACGGCAAGCGCGTGCGCAAGGCGCAGGCCGGCGACATCGCCACCGTGTGGGCCGTGGACTGGGAGCAGTTCGCGGTGAAGTTCAGCGTGAACATGGGCCGCAAGACCATCAGCAAGAGCGTCCAGGTCAGCCCGCACGACGCGTTCAACGTCGGCGACGAGCTGGACCTCGACCGCCTGCGCATCTACATCCATACCATCAAGACGCGCGACGGCACGCTGCACACCGGGAGCGCGGAGGCCAAGGACATCGTGCGCATCTTCGGCCGGCCGCTGCGGCCCAAGGCAGGGCGCCGCCGCACCGACCGGCGCTCTCCAGAGAAGCGTTAAGGGCTCGCGGAGGGGTCGCGCGCGCGAGCCGCATGCGCCCGACGACCCGTTCCCTCCGCCTGCTTGCCGCGCTGGCCCTGCTCGTGCCGCTCGCGCCCATCGTGGCTCCAGCCGCGCCCATGTCCGGCGACCTCGTCCTCGTGCGCGGCGCCCACGGTGAGCAGGCCATCCCGCTCGCCGGCGCGCACCTGGTCGATGCGTACGGCGCCTTCGCCACGGCCCACGCCAGCCCGGCCAGCGCCCAGGCGCTGCGCGCGCAAGGCTTCGCCGTCGAGCCGCTTCGCCTCACGACGGGCCGCGGCGCGTTCCGCTTCGACCCGCAGGCCGGCGATGGCATCGTGCCCAGCCCGCTGCGCAGCCCCGATGCCGGGCACCGCCTCGTCAGCTTCCGCGGCCCCGTCCAGCAGGGATGGCGCGACGCCCTCGACCGCGCCGCCACCGTGTACGACTACCTGCCCGCGGACAGCTTCGTCGTGCGCCCCCGCGCGAGCATGGCAGGCCTGCCCGGCGTGGCCTTCATCGGCCCCTACCATGCAGGCTACAAGCTCGCGCCCGGCATCCTCGCCGCCGAGGGCGCGCAATCCCTGACCGTGCTCACCTTCCCGGACGAGGACCTCGCCGCCGCGGCTCGCGCCATCGCCGCGACCGGTGCCTCCGTCCTCGACACGGGCAGCGTGGCCGGGTTGGAAGGCATCATCAAGGTGCGCGCCGACGCGTCCCAGGCCGCGCGCATCGCGCAGCTCGACAGCGTCGCCTGGCTCGAGCCCACGCCCGGTTCCGTGGGCACGGACAACGAGCACGCCACGGCCATCGTGCAGGGCGGCGACCCGAACACGCGCACGCTGAACCTGCAGGGCGTGGACGGCTCCAGCCAGGTCGTGAGCATCTGCGACACGGGCGTGGACACGACCGGCACCGCGGGCACGGCGCGCATGGTCCACGACATGTTCAACGACCCGGCGAACCCCACGGTCACGTTCCAGCAGGCCAACCCGCTGCACCGCAAGGTCGCGCTCTACTACGCGCCCGTGGAGGGCGGCACGACGAAGGGCGACTTCGACGACGGCGACGGCCACGGCACGCACACCGGGGGCACGATCGCCGGGGACATCGCGCCCTGGGGCCAGCCGGACAACCACGACAGCGGCGCCTACGCGGCCAAGCTCGCCGTGTGCGACATCGTCATCGGCACCAGCTTCCAGGTCCCGAACGACTACAGCCTGATGTGGGCCCCGGCCTACGCCCTCGGCGCGCGCGTGAACAGCAACTCCTGGGGCAGCAGCACCGGCTTCGCCTACACCGACGTGTCGCGGCAGCACGACGCCTACGTCAGCGCGCACCGCGACTTCGTCATCACGCGCAGCGCGGGCAACACCGGCACCGCCGGCATGCGCCCGGAGAGCCTGGCCAAGGACGTGCTGAGCGTGGCCAGCGGCAAGAACACGAACAGCGGGAACATCGAGGACCTCAGCACCTTCAGCAGCACCGGCCCGGCGCTCGACGGCCGGCTCAAGCCCGACATCGCCGCGCCCGGCGAGTGCCTCATGAGCGCGCTCCAGGGCTCGACGAACCAGTACGTGTGCGAGAGCGGCACGAGCATGGCCACGCCCACCGCCGCCGCCGCTGCCGCGCTCCTCCGGGACTACTTCGCCAAGGGCTACTGGCCGGGCGGCTTCGCCGGCAGCGGCCCGGCCATCGACCCGAGCACGGCCCTCGTCCGCGCCCTGTTCTTCGCCAGCGGCCACGAGATGACCGGCGCGGGCGCGCACCCCGGCCTCTACCTCGGCGCGCTCGCCTCCGAGCCGAACGGCGCCGCCCTCCTGAGCGGGCTCGGCCGCATCCCCGGCTCCAGCACCTTCCTCGGCCCCATCGGCTCCTTCCCCAACCCGGCGCAGGGCTGGGGCCGGCTCGACCTGGCGCAGGTGCTCCCCTTCGCCGGCGGGCAGGGCCTGTGGTTCGAGGACGAGGCCGCGGGCTTGGGCTCGGGTGATTCGCAGAGCTTCACCGTCCACGTCGGCGCGGATCAGCCGCTGCGCGTCGTGCTCGCCTGGACCGACGTCGCGGGCGCGGCCGGCGCGGACCCGGCGCTCGTGAACGACCTCGACCTCGTGGTCACCGATCCGGCCGGGCTCACGTACGCCGGCAACCTGTGGCTCAAGGACGCGAGCCTGCCCCTCGTGCCGCTGGCGGACCACGTGAACAACGCCGAGGGCATCGAGCTGGCCGCGCCGCTGGAAGGCGACTGGACCGTCACCGTGAGCGGCGGGGACGTGCCGAGCGGGCCGCAGAGCTTCGCCGTCGTGGCGACCGGCGCGGTGGGTTGAAGGCCCCGCCCCGCGTTCCGCCCCGCGTGCCCGCGCGCGTCCTCGACGGCAAGGCCCTGGCCGAGCGCGTGCGCGGCGAGGTGCGCGACGAGGCGCAAGCGCTGGAGCGCCGCGGTGTGCGGCCCAACCTCCAGGTCGTGCTCGTGGGCGACGACCCGGCGAGCGCGGTGTACGTGCGCAACAAGACGAAAGCGGCGGAGGAGTGCGGCATCCAGGGCGACACGCACCGCCTGCCCGCGACCGCGCCCGAAGCCGACGTCCTCGGCATCGTGGACAAGCTGGCGCGCGACCCGGCGGTGCACGGCATCCTCGTCCAGCTCCCGCTTCCGAAGCACCTCGACGAGGAGCGCGTCCTGCTCCGCGTGCCGGCGCGGAAGGACGTCGATGGCTTCCACCCGGAGAACCTCGGCCGGCTCCTGGCGGGCAAGCCGCGCTTCGAGCCCTGCACGCCGGCCGGCGTGGTCGCGCTCCTGGCGGCGAACGACGTGCCCATCCCGGGCGCGCACGTCGTCATCCTCGGGCGCGGTCCGACCGTGGGCCGGCCGTTGAGCGTCATGCTCTCGCAGAAGGGGCCGCGCGCCGACGCGACCGTGACCCTCTGCCACTCCCAGACGAAGCACCTCCACATGCAGGCGCGCGTGGCGGACATCCTCGTGGCAGCGATGGGCAAGGCGCGCTTCGTCCAGCCCCAGATGGTGAAGCGCGGCGCGGCGGTCGTGGACGTGGGCATCAACCGCGTCCTCGACCCCACGCATCCCAAGGGCGAACGCGTCGTGGGCGACGTGGACCCGGCGGTCGCCGAGCTCGCAGGCTGGCTCAGCCCCGTCCCGGGCGGGGTTGGCCCGATGACCATCGCCATGCTCCTGCGCAACACGGTGCGCGCAGCGGGCCTGCAGCCAGGCTGAGGTTGTCCGTCGCCGCGGACAACGCACCGGCTCAAGGCGAGCGCCGCCTCTCGCCGCAACATGTTGCGCGTCGCGGTCGCGGTGGTCACGCTCCTCCTGCTCGCCGTACCGCTGGTCGCCGGGGACGCGCCCGCGCCGCAAGCCGCGCGCTACGTCGTCGGCCTGCACGGCACGCTGCCGGGCGCGGGCCTGCACGGCGCGCATGTCGTGCGGACCGATGCGCGGCTCGGCGTTGCGGTCGTCGAGGCAACGGACGCTTCCGGCTTCCTGGCGCAGGCCCGCGCCGACCGCGCGCTGCGCTACGTCGAGCCCGATCCGTTGCTGCGGTTCGTCGATGCCGTCCCGGATGACCCGCTGTACGCCAGCCAGTACGGGCCGGCGCAGGTGCGCGCCGACGTGGTCTGGGACGCGTGGCGCGGCAGCGCGGACGCGACGGTCTGCGTCGTGGACACCGGGGTGCGCGCCACGCACACCGACCTGGCCGGCGCCTGGCTCGGGGGGTTCGACTTCGTGAACAACGACACCGACCCGACCGACGACCACGGCCACGGCACGCACGTCTCCGGCACGGCCGCGGCGCGCATCGGCAACGAGGCGCTCGTCGCCGGCATGGGGAACGTGGCGCTGCGCGCGGCCAAGGTCCTCGACGCCACGGGCAGCGGCTACGCGAGCATGGTCGCCAGCGGCATCCGCTGGTGCGCAGACCAAGGCCCGCGCACCGTCATCAGCCTCAGCCTGGGCAGCACGCTCGGCTCGACCGTGCTTGCCGACGCCGTGGACTACGCCTGGGCGCAAGGGGCCCTCGTCGTCGCGGCGGCCGGGAACGACGGGCCGTGCGCGAGCTGCGTCTCCTACCCGGGCGCGTACGACCGCGCCATCGCCGTCGCGTGCACCGACAGCGCCCGCGCGTTGTGCAGCTTCTCCAGCCGTGGGACGCAGGTGGAC
>JAIVGT010000002.1 GCA_020201485.1 Halobacteriales archaeon | reverse complement strand
AAGTACAGCTACACCAGCGACTGCTGCGGTGGCTACAGCGCCGGTGCGACCTACCTGCAGCTCGGCCCGCAGCAGGTCCCCATCGCCAACGCCCCCGACGTGCCCCAGGCCCCCGACTTCCCCGCGCCCCCGCCCCCGCTCTGAGCGAGGCACAGGGAACCAGCGTCGGTCGGTGACGCCGCGCACGGCGCGGCGTCCCTCCTTTTCCTATCCTCGACGGGTTAGCGGAGCGGCTCGCCCGGCCCACCCCGGCCCACCGCCAGCCAAGCTGCTGGTCGGGGTTCATGCGCGCGCTGCGCGTCGCCCGGCGTGGAGACTTGAGCACATGATGAACCAGCTCCTCGTCGCGTCCTTCCTCGTGGCCCTTGCGTTCGCCGGCGTGGCGAGCGCGAGCGGGCCCTGCCCGAGCGGCACGAGCCCGGTGGGCTTGTACCGCGTGTGCCTCCTGCAATACGAGGCCACGAGCACGCACTACGACTGCACGATGGCCACCTGCGGCTACGAGTACCACGGCGTCTTCGGCTCGACCTACAACGCGCCGGTCGACCTGTCGCTGCGCACCCCCGGCCTGGCCGGCACCATCGGCGTGGCCGCCTACCAATACAAGAGCGACTACGCCTACGACGGGAGCTACCAGGGCAACACCTTCCAGGGCGAAGGGGCGAGCAAGCTCACCACGGTGGCCGTGTGCGGCGCGAACGAGTGCGCCTACTTCCACCAGGACAGCTTCCGCTACACCTACCGCAACAGCTTCGGCGGCGGCGACGGCAGCGGGCGGAGCACGGACGCGGGCACGAGCCTGGTGAGCTTCCACCAGGTGGACTACGCGAACAACTCCGATTGCTGCGGGAGCACGAGCTTCCAGACGACGTACATCCAGGCCGGTCCGCAGCAGGTCGCGCTCGCCAACGTGCGCGACGTGCCCGAGGTGCCGGACTTCCCGCACCCGCCGCTGTGACCTCGGACGGCGCGCGGCGCCCACGAACGCTTGGGAATCCGCAGTTTTTCAGGATACCCTGGTCCGCGTTGCCCGCATCCGCGGCGCCCGGCTTGGATACCCGGCCGACGCCGTGACGCGCGCGTTGCGACCACATCAGGAGGCGCGTCAACGCCACCGCGCTGCGGAGCCTCGCCGGTCCAGCCTCCGCGCAGAACCCTCTTCCCGCGCCATGCGCGTCGGCCAGCGGGGGCAAGGGGCGAGGCTCCAGCTCCAGGTTGGCTTGACATGATGAAGCAAATCCTCATCGCGGCGTTCGTGGCCGTGGGCGTGACCGGGTTGGCCGGCTCCGCCGCGGCGATCGCGCCGGGCAGCTGCCAGTACGGCGCGAGCCCGCTGGGCTACTACTCGGTGTGCCTGCTGTACAAGTACAGCGACCCGTACTACTCCTTCAAGGAGCCCGCGTACGGCTACTTCTCCACGCCGGCGGGCACGGTGTACGGCGGCGCGTACCAGGGAGCCTACAACTATCCGGGCTGCTGCTCCGGCTCGTTCACGTCCGCGTACAGCGGCGTCTACGGCCCGGTGGGCGGCGCGAGCCTGGGCGCGTACCAATCCGGGTACAGCTACAGCGGGTTCAGCGGCAAGTTCACCGAGGTCTACGTCGGCGCCGGCCCCGCCTACGGCTACCTCGTGCAGTCGAGCACGACGCCCGGCGGATGCACGATGAGCCTGGGCACGCCGTTCGGCTTCCAGTCGCAGCCGTGCGGTGCCATCCCGGTGTTCCCGGACGCGCCCCAGATCCCGCTGTGAGCGCAACGCGTGCCGCGCGTCCGCGCGGCGACTTCTTCTTGTTTCCCGCCGCTCCCAGCACCCGCGCCACCGCAACCTTGAAGCGCGTCCCCCGGGCTCCCGGCCGCGTGGACCTGCTCCTCGTCGGCTGCGGCGCCATCGGCACGGAGATCGCGCGCGCAGCGCAGGACATGCCCGAGGTCGGCCGGCTCAGCCTGTTCGACGTGCGCCGCGAGTCGGCGGAGCAGCTCGCGCGCTCCCTGAGCAAGGCCCACGTCGCGCGCAGCTTGGAGGAGGGCATCCGCGAGGCCACGCTCGTCGTCGAGGCGGCGAGCCAGGACGCGGTGCGCCAGGTCGCGGCCATGGCCTTGGACGCGGGGCGCGACCTCATGCTGCTCAGCGTCAGCGCCCTCGCCGACGAGGCGCTCCTGCAGCAGCTCACCCGCCTGGCGCGCGAGCGCGGGCGCAGCATCTACGTCCCGAGCGGGGCCATCGCCGGCGTGGACGGCCTGAAGGCGGCGCGCGTCGGCAAGCTGAGCAGCGTCACGCTGACCACGCGCAAGCCCCCGGCCGCCCTCGGCCTGCAGGGCATCGAGCAGGCGAAGGTCGTGTACGAGGGCCCGGCGGACGAGGCCATGCGCCTGTTCCCGAAGAACGTGAACATCGCGGCGAGCCTGGCCATCGCCGGCCTGGGCACGCACCAGACGCGCGTGCGCATCGTCGCCGACCCGGGCATCACGCGCAACCTCCACGAGCTCAGCGTGCAGGGCGACTTCGGCTCGCTCAGCCTGAAGGTGGAGAACGAGCCCAGCCCGATGAACCCGGCCAGCTCCCACCTCGCGTCGCTGAGCGCCATCGCCCTGCTGCGCCAGATCGCCAGCCCGCTGAAGGTCGGGACGTGAAGCCCGCCCTCCCGGCACCACAACCTTGAAACGGGACGCGCGACTCACCACCAGCGTGGCAGCGGACAGCCGGCCCCTGCACGAGCGCGTCGCCCCCATCACGCCACCTCCGCCGCCGAACGTGCGGGCGCTGCAGGCGCGGGTGCGTGCGTTGAAGGAGGCGCGGAACGCCGTCATCCTCGCGCACAACTACCAGGTGCAGGAGGTGCAGGAGGTCGCAGACTTCGTCGGGGATTCCCTGGGCCTGAGCCAGCAGGCGGCGAAGACGGACAAGGACCTCATCGTCTTCTGCGGCGTGCACTTCATGGCGGAGACGGCGAAGATCCTCAGCCCGGCGAAGAAGGTCCTGCTGCCCGACCTCGAAGCGGGCTGCAGCCTGGCCGCGACCATCACCGCCGACGACGTGCGCCGCTGGAAGGCCGAGTTCCCGGATGCGGTCACCGTCGGCTACGTGAACACGAGCGCCGCGGTGAAGGCCGAGCTCGACTACTGCTGCACGAGCGCGAACGCCCTGCGCATCGTGAACCACATCCCGAAGGAGCGCGAGGTGCTGTTCCTGCCGGACTTCTTCCTCGGCATGTACATCAAGAAGGAGACGGGCCGCGCCAACATGCAGGTCTGGCAGGGCGAATGCCACGTGCACGCCGGCATCTCCCCGCAGGACATCGTGAAGCTCAAGCTGAGCAAGCCGGACGCGGAGTTCCTCGTCCACCCAGAGTGCGGGTGCGGGACGAACGTCATGGCCATGGTGGCGAGCGGGGCCATGCCGCGGACGAACACGTTCTTCCTCAGCACCGAGGGCATGGTGCGCCACGCCGCGGAGAGCCAGGCGAAGGAGTTCATCGTCGCGACGGAGACCGGCATCCTGCCCCGCATGCGCGAGCAGAACCCGGGCAAGACCTTCCTCGCGGCGAACGAGCGCGCCGTGTGCCAGTACATGAAGCGCATCACGCTGGAGAAGGTCCTGCTCAGCCTGGAGCGTGACCAGTTCGAGATCACCGTCCCCCCGGCCATCGCGGCCAAGGCGCGCCGGGCCATCGACCGCATGGTCGCGCTGTGAGGCGGACCGGCCCTCCGGCCCCGACCGTTCGAGCGCTGCCCGAGAGGCTACTTATCCGCACCGGGCGAGTCACGGCGGAAGCCCATGCGTGCCGCCGCCCTCCTCCTCGCCCTGGCCCTGACCGCCCCGCTCGCCGCCGTCGTGGCGGCCGAGGGCACGCACGGGCCCGGCTCCGAGGCCTCCGACCCTGGGACCCATGGCCCCCCGGCCGGCCGCGGCAGCGCGCACGGCAACGACACCGGCCCGGGCGACGCGCGCCGCGCCGGGTGCGAGGAGGTGAGCGGCCCGGCCCGCGCGAGCTGCGCGCAGAACGCGACCGCGGCCCAGCGCAGCGAGGACGAGCACGGCCGCGCCGCGTTCGAGCAGGAGCGCCACGACCTGCTGGGCTTGGCACCCCACGACCGCCTGGGCGGCTTCGTCCTCGCGACGGGCACGTGGCAGGGCAAGTTCGTCAGCTTCGCCTGGGACACGGGCAACCTCACGCTGCGCGACTACACCGTGGGCGGGGTGCGCGTGCTCGACGCCCTGCGCATCGAGGGCGCCAACGCCAGCGCCCGCGTCGCTCTCGAGGAGCACGGCCGCGTCGTGCGGCTCGAGGCGGGCGGGGCGAAGCTCCTCCTCCACGACAACCCCGCCGGCGTCCTCGCCGGCCTGGCCGAGGGCGATGCCGCCTTCTCCCTCGTCCTCAGCCCGGGTCTCGGCGTGAGCGGCGGGAACGGCACGCTCCGCCTGGCCGGCCCTGGGAACTTCAGCGGCGCGCTCCATGGCGACGGCCTGCGGCTCGACGACGGCACCGTCACCGCGCACGGGCACGTGACCTTCGTCGCCCACGAGGACAACGTCGCGCTGCCCGAGGTGGCGAACGACCACCGGCACGACATCGAGGACGCGAAGGAGCGCGGTCACGTCGGGGCCGAGGTCACCGTCGCCGGGCCGCGCGACGACGACATCGACGAGGACGTGCTCGACGCCCCCCTCGGCCTCAACGTCACGCACACCGGGCACGGCGTGCTCGTCAGCCTGGACGCGACGGGCCTCGGCCCGCGCACCATCGTGCTGAACATCGCCGCCGGCCTGCTGCGTGGCGAGCGCGTGAACGTGACCTACTTCGACGTGGCGAACGGCTCCCTGAGGTCCGTGCCCATCGTCGCGGCGGACAGCCTCGCCGACGTCCTCGACCCGACCGACGACAGCACGCCCGAGTCTTGGGTCGTGCACGACCGCGACGGGGTCCAGGTCCTGGTCAGCGTGCCCCACTTCAGCGCTCACGCCTTCGAGGTGCAGGGCGTGCTCGACGAGCTGCCGCCGAGCGTGCTCGCCGGCGCCTTGGGGGCCGTGCTCGTGGTGGCCGTGGCGAGCGCCGGCCTCCTGGCGCGGCGCAAGCGCTGAGCCCAGCTCACCCGCGTGACGGCGACCACCCCCGCTCGGTCGCCGTCCCGCTTGCCCTCCTCCGTCCGGGGCCCGTCCGGCGCAGCCCGCTCGGCACCCGCGCCGGGCGGGGCCCGGGCTTGCTCCTCCACCGGCGCGCCGGCATCGATGTCGAGCCAGGCAGCGGCGAAGCGGTCCACGACCTCGTCCAGGAAGCTCGCCTGGTACGCGACGAGGCACTTCGCCACCAGGTCCGGCTCCAGGATGCGGTACCGCGCTTCCCGCCCTTCGCGCTGGACGTCGAGCAACCTCGCCGCCTGCAGCTTCTTCAGGTGGAAGCTCAGCGTGCTCGCGGCGAGCTGGAAATGCCCGAGGAGCTGCTTGTGGTTGAGCCCGGGCTCGATGAGGAGCGTGGCGCAGACGCGCCGCGGCACCTCCTGCCGGAGCAGGGCGATGACCTCCTTCTCCCGCGGGCCGAGCTGCGCCGTGGCGTAGTAGCGGAGATAGCGCGTGTCCTCCTGCGTGCTGAGCAGGCCCTGCTTCTCCAGGACGCGCAAGTGATATTCCAGCGTGCCCAGGCTCATGTCGAGCTGGCGCTGCAGCTCCCGGAGGTGCGTGCCGGGGTGCGCGCGCACGTGCTCGAAGACGCGGCGGCGGGTGTCGAGGGCCAGCGGGTCCTCGGTCATGCCGGCACGGTCACGCTGGCGTAGAGCAGGAGGACGGTCGCGAACACCAACGCCTCGGGGACGAGGTCGAGGCTGCCGCCCGCGAGCGCGAGCCGCGTGGCCCACGCGCCGTGCAGCGCGAGCACGCCGAGCGCGAGCGTGACGAACACCAAGCGGCGATGGCCGATGCGCCTCCAGCTCACCGCGCTCACCGCCGCCAGCAGCAGGCCCACGCCGAGCGTGACGATGGCGAGGAACGCGGCGAGGTTGGCGTCGAGGGCGGAGACCACGCGGCGGCATGGCCGGGAACGCTATTTGAGTCGCGCGCTGCGCTCCCGCACCAGGCGTTGCACCAGGCCGCGCAGGGCACGCTCGTGCTCCGGCGTCCGCGCGAACTCGTCGCGCCACGGGCACAGCTCGTCGAAACCCGGGCCCGCTCCCCCCACCTCGTCCTCGTACCAGATGAGGGGGTACAGCTTGCAGCCTTCCGGGCGCTGCTCGTACACGGTGCACTTCCCGTCGCGCAGGAAGACGCACGCTCCGCGCTCGTTGCGCAGCAGGAGCCAGCCGTCGTCCACGCGGCTGAAGCCCTTGTGGCCGAGCGCGGTGAGGCGCGCCGCGTCCTGTTCGCTGAGCGGCATGGCCGTGTCGTGGCAGCACGTGCTGCACGCGTGCGACAGGCACGGGTTCACGGCCGGTGCTCCTTCGCCAGCGTGATGCCCTGCTGCCCCTGGTAGTTCCCGCTGCGCTGCGCGTAAACCTTCTGCGCCGGCGAGCTGAGCGGCTCGAAGGCGAGCTGGCAGAAGCGGTCGCCGATGGGGATGCGCAGGGCTTGGCTGGACGCGTTGAACGCGCCGATGGTGAGCGTGCCGTCGAAGCCGGCCTCGACCTTGCCGAAGGAGGCGAGCACGCCGCGCCGGGCGTAGCTGCTCCGGATCCAGAGCTGCCCGGCGAGCTGCTCCCCGAGCGTGACGCGCTCCAGCGTGCTGACGAGGAACCGGCCCAGGCCCGGGACCTCGGCCTCGCCGCTGCGCACCGGCTCCTGCGCCGGGGGCACGAGCACCTCGGCCACGCGCAGGTCCAGGCCGTTCGGCGTGAGGTGCCGCTCCTCCCAGGGCTGGACGCGCAGCGCGCCGGTGCGGACCGCGGCCAGGATGTCCGCGTCGCTCAGCACCATCGGGTCGCGGAAGCGCGGCGGCACTCTTATAGCCGCTGCTCGCCGTGCGCGGGACGCGAGCGCGCTCCGCCCTCGCGCCTCGCGGGCAGGCGCTCGGGCCCACGCGCCGCCTGCGCGCGTAGGTTAGCCCGGATAGACCGCCACGCTTCGGACGTGGATGTCGTGGGTTCGAATCCCACCGCGCGCGTGCCTATGGGCTTGCTCACCTGGCTGGCGCGGGCGGAAGGGCAGCGGCCCCACATCCCGGCCGTGGTCACCGACCTGGACGACACGGACCACTACAGCGGCACGCACCGCATCGCCGGCCTGAGCGACGGCGTGTTCAGCATCGCCATGACCCTGCTCGCCCTGCCCCTCATCGAGGAGCTGCCCCGCACGGCCCAGCCCCTCGCATTCCAGGCGTTCCTCGACGCGTTCCTCACGCCCATCCTCGTGTACGCGATGTCGTTCATCATCCTGGGCACGTTCTGGATCGGGCACAGCATCCAGTTCCACTACGTCGTGCGCTCCGACCGGCCGCTCATGGTGCGCACCGTGCTCTTCCTCGTCTTCGTCAGCCTGCTGCCCTTCAGCACCGCCTACCTCAGCCGGTTCGAGGAGGACCACGTGGCCATCGCCCTGTACTGCGCGAACCTGGCGCTGTGCGGCGTGGCGCTGCACAGCTCCCTCATCTACGCCACGAAGGACCCGAAGCTCCTCCATCGCGTCTTCGACAAGCGCATCTTCCGCGGGCTGCGCATCAGCTTCCTCCTCGGCCCCACGCTGTACACGCTCGCCTTCGCCGTGTCGCTCATGAGCACGCGCGCCGCGTTCCTGTTGTGCATCCTCGTGCCCATCCTCACCTTCTTCCCCAACCCGTTCTGGGGCAAGGCCTGGCTCTGGGTCATGCGCACCGTGGAGGAGCCCGGCGAGGGCTGAGCCTTGGACCCGGCGCGGACCGCGCCGATGGCGTGACGAGGCTGCCGTGAACGGTTCCACCGCCCGAGGAAAGAGGGCATGACCCCGGCGCGGCCTGCTCCGCCCCATGCAGCGCAAGGCGACCGAGCAACGCTCCGATGTGCCGACCTGGTGCCCCACCTCCTGGTGGGATTGAGCCAAGCCTGAAGCCAAGCTGCCCCGTTGCCCCCGCATGCAGGTCGGCGTCGTGGGGAAGCCGAACGTGGGCAAGAGCACGTTCTTCAGCGCGTGCACCATGGCCCCGGCCGAGATCGCGGACTACCCGTTCACGACCATCAAGCCGAACCGCGGCATGGGCTACGTGCGCGTCCCGTGCCCACACGCCCTGCTCGGCTTGCCCGCGTGCAAGCCGAAGAACAGCCCGTGCCTGGACGGCATGCGCTACGTGCCCATCGAGCTCATCGACGTCGCCGGCCTCGTCCCGGGCGCGCACGCGGGCAAGGGCCTGGGCAACCAGTTCCTCGACGACCTGCGCCCGGCGAGCGCCCTGCTCCACATCGTGGATGCGAGCGGCGGCACGAACGAGGAGGGCAACAACGTGCCCGTCGGCTCGCACGACCCGGCGCAGGACGTGGCCTGGCTCCACGACGAGATCGTGTCCTGGGTCGAGGGCATCATCAAGCGCGACTGGGAGCAGGTCCTGCGCACGATCAGCGCCAAGGGCAGCATCAAGCCGGAGGCGGTGCTGGGCGAGCGGCTCACCGGCTTGGGCATCAAGCCGACGCAGGTCAAGGCCGCCATCGACAAGTGCGGCATCGACCCGCGCAAGCTCGCCGCGCACGTCGTGCACGCGACGAAGCCCGTCCAGATCGTGGCGAACAAGATGGACAAGGCCCCGCCCGCCCTCGTGCAGAAGCTGACCGCCATGGGCGCGGTCCCGGCAGCGGCCGAGGCCGAGCTCGCCCTCCGCCGCGCCAAGGAGGCCGGGGTCATCAACTACAAGCCGGGCGACGCGGACTTCGGCATCGTCGAGCCGAGCAAGCTCAACGACCGGCAGCGCAAGGCCCTGGAGTACATCCGGCACCACGTCCTGGAGCCGCAGAAGGGCACGGGCGTGCAGCAAGCCTTGGAGCACGCCGTGTTCCAGCTCCTCGGCCTCATCTGCGTGTTCCCCGTCGAGGACGAGCATCACTACAGCAGCAAGGCCGGGGACGTGCTCCCGGACGCGCACCTCATCCCGAAGGGCAGCACGGCGAAGGACCTCGCGTACAAGGTGCACACCGAGCTGGGGGACCACTTCATCCGCGCCGTGGACGCGAAGCGCAAGCGCACCATCGGCGCGGACCACGCCCTGGAGCACGGGGACGTGGTGCGCGTCGTGAGCTCGAAGTGAGCGCGCGGGTCGCGCATGCGACCGGCTACGAGCTCTCAACGGTGCATTCCCATTGTCCGAGGGGCAGGACGGCTTCTGGAGCGCCGTCCAGGACGCGGGCCTCACAGTGGACTGCGAACGTGTCGCCCGCCATGGGCAGACTGCCCCTCGACACGCACACCGGGGCAAGCCCCAGGAGGCTTTGGACCGCGTCGCAGTGGACCTCGTACAGCCCCCGAGCGGACGAAAGCGTCACCGTCAGGGAGCCTGCGAAGAGCAAGATCGAGACGCCCACGCGCGTGGACGAGGCCGCGCGGTAGTCTCCCCCACCGCACAGCGTGGTCAGAGGGGCAACGCCCCCGCATCGGAAGCTCACGTCGTCAGGCTGGGGGGAGCCCGCCGCTGGCAGCGCGAGGAGGAGTGCGATGCCGAGGATGAGCGCATGCGGTTTCATGGTGCCACACACATGTATTGGCTGTTGCGTGTGAGCGCTCCATCGATCCAAGCGCGCGCGGGCGCAGAGTTGGGCGGCGCCTGGCGCCTCGTCGGAATAGAAGGTGATTCCGAGGTACGTGAGTCCAAGGCAGGCTTGGCCGATGCCGCCGCCGATTTCGAACCAGAAGAGATTGGGGGCGACAGGCTGACCGTCGGGATTGACAAAATACCAGTCGTATGTGTTGTTCTGAGTGAAGCTTGCTCCAGGAGTGGCTTCCTTACACTGAACTCGCCCGAACAAGTACCAGTTACCCCCGCCAAGATGTTCTACCCAGATACTTGGCGCACTGACCATAGCTTAGGTACTGCGCTTGGGCAAGCGCACCATTCGGGTCGATCTGAGATGAGGGAACGTTGCGCCAGTCTGTCGCGTAGACGCATTGACCGTCGTTGAGCCCAGCGTTTTGGCCTACATCGGTGCACTTGTGGTCGCATGGTCCGACATATGCGAGTTGACCGGTCTGACTATCGTAGTGGTAGACCTTCAACTCAACCGGATTTCCATAATCCCCGGTTGGCGCGGGTGAAGCCACATGCGTCCCGGGATTAACGGACGAGTGTCCGTTGGTTGGATTGCAAAAGAGGAAAACCACGGCGAGAGTCAGCAGCCTCAGACGTCTCATCTGCATTATCAAGCCTCAGTCCCTGCAATGGCATCGGATGCCTTAGGTCTTCCGGCATCCTGAGCCGACCGAGCCGGGCGCGCATTCCATCTGCGCCGCGAAGCGCAAGCGCACCATCGGCGCGGACCTCGCCCTGGAGCACGGGGACGTGGTGCGCATCGTGAGCTCAAAGTGACGCGGGCTGCGCCTCGGCGCGGCGATGCGCTGGCAAAGGCCACCACGCGACCACCGTCATCACCGCGAGCAGGACCCAGAGCAGGACGTCCACGAGGGACGGGCGCACCGGCCCGATCGTGAGCGCGGCGACGCCGACCCAGAGGAGGAGCGCCGCGTCGAGCCCGAGCACGAGGGCGCGCCTGGAGCAGCCAGCGGCAGTTCGACGAGGAAGGCGAGCAGGGCGAGGATGCGCCGGACGTACATGGCTGATCTTGGAGAGGAATCCCCACCGGCCCCATGAGCATTGCGTTTGGGTGGACTGTGGTCTCATGCGCAAGTTCAGAACGGCTCAGAGTGTCTCGTCGTGTGGGCATCAACCCTACCTGAGCAAAGCTTATGGATTCGTAACCAACTTCGCACCCGGGGAGTCACATGAGGGCACGAGCCGCTGTCTCGTTCGCGGTCGCCGTCTTGGCGTTCTGTATTCTTCCACCGCCGGCCAGTTCGGATCCCCCACCGCCGACGAGCCACGAAGGGAATCTCATCTACGCGGACGGAACCGCGAATCCGGCCAGCGTTGCAACAAAATTCGTGAATGGCTCCTATGCACATGTTCTGATCCATGTTGCGAGTGACGGGCAATACGTCCTGTATTCCGGGGACTCCTCGTCATCATGGACGGTGAGCACGACCTCCAAGGCCTGGTTCCACGCTGATTTGCCAATTTCGACCGGGTGGTGGTATCTCAAGACACTGCTCGGAGTTACAATTACGAGTTTCCACGTTATTGCGTTCAACGGGACGTGGGGGCCGCTTGGTTCTGAGGTTGTGGAAGTGGTTGACCCAACGGACCTCTTCTGCCACGGCGCAGGGCCCCCTTGGCCGGATGACCAACAAGTCGTCTGTCCCGGGCCAGGCACCTACTGGCTCGGACAACTGAACTACGACGGGGCGCCGGGTCAACGCTGCGTGTCAGCGTCGGGCGTATCCGATGAAGGTCCCCACGTAACTGTAAATACGGGCCATTCCTTAGGGGCCGCCTATAGCCCAGGCGTCAACAAGTTCACGCTGAAAGCCAATGCAACGGTAGCCAATGTGCTGGTGGTCGACCCATCATTCTTCTGGATTGACCCTGAAGAGCACCCTCACATGGAGGGTTCGAACAACGCGTAATGGCTCTTGGCTCCGGGGCTTGAGCCCGCGAATCAGGTTCCAGGCGCCGGTCCGAACAACCTGAAGGTCACCGCACTTGCCATGACGATTTTCCTTGGACCGCCGTCCGCCGACCATCCTGCGTGGGGCGCTTGGGGTCGCTGCACATACCTACCGACGTGGCCGGTAGAGTTGGACACACCGACGCTTACGCTCTATGAGGACTACTAGTAAGGAGGCAGGCAGCGTGCAGCAGCGGAAATGGGCGTGGGTTTTGTCAGTCTTCATCCCCCTGGCACTTGTCAGCCCGCTGTCCGTTGTCGCTAGTGGCTCGCTTTCGGATTCAATGCTCTTGTTGAGCGCGAACTCTCACGCAGAAATCGCTTTTCAATCCAATGTGTGGATCCGAAGTGTATCGTTTGCAGGTGAGGGGGCGCGCCCTTCCGCCGTATGGTTCAGTGGCCCCACTTCCCTCCTCCTCGTGAACGAACCCAGCTCGACTTTTGATTACTGGACATGGAACGCGCTCCCTCCCGGAATCTATCATGTCTACGCAGTTGGGGGGGATGTCACGTTGCACCTAGAAGGTAGCTGGAGTGCTGCAACGGTCGAGCCCTGGCGCGGAGAGGTTCATCAGTTGATCGACCCGCTCGATGCGATGGCGCCTGATGCGCCGTCATTCGCACACGCTGAGCAATCGACTTCTCTCCTCGATGGGCATGGGACAATCCTCGTTTATGAGCACTACGATGTTCCATTGACACTTGGCGCTGGGGCTTTTGTCAGCGTCTTCCACGTTTCGTCAAAAGACATGGCTAATGACTGCGACGCGGGCGTCAACCCTCCTATCGGTCTGACTGGTGTTGAGTCGGCGACTTGGGTCGCATTCCCGGCAGGAGCTGGTGACGCAAATGCATCGCTCCTCCACCTCGCAACCTCCCCCGAGGACTACCATCGCGCGTTTGCCATCTTCTTGCCGCTGAATGACGCCGACCCCCAGTACCACGCTGGAAGCCCGCTATGGTCGAGCGTCTGGAATCGGGTACCGACGAGCGTCCCTTTTCCACCGATTTTCCAAGGGACCATCCAAGACGCGGCTTGCATCTTCCCAACCTTTCCTTGGTAATTGGTAAGACGCGAGAGCCGGCGCCTTTCCTGTTCGACTTTAGGTTTGAACATGGATGCATGGATGTTCACGTCAGAACCTCGCGCGAGATTGCAACTCCTGATGCTTGCCCTCCGTGCTCGCGGAGTCCTGTCGCCTTGGTTGGCCCCCCGCATGCCCACCGGAATCATTGCTGCCCGTCATGATGTGCTCGCGTTGGCCGCGTTCATGGTGGGTTAGGCCCAGCCTGTCAGTTGCCGTCGAGGTTGAAGCGGACCTCAGGGTCGATGCTCATCGTGCACGGCACGGGGGCAGCAGAGCATCATCGCGGCGCGCGCTCAATGGATGTAGCTGCTGTCGCTCGTGCCGAAGCTCTTGTCCAGCTCCAGGACGAGCTTCTCCGGCTGCCAGCCCATCTCCGGGTACACCAGCCCGGGCAGGAACTGGCCGATGTCGCGCGCCATGCGCGTGGTCAAGTGCTCCGGCCCGAACACCTCCTCGCTCACGTGCAGGCTGAGCCGGCGCGTCTCCGCCTCGTCCACGTGGCCCAGGCTGTGGATGTACTCGTGGAGCAGGACGTGGAAGGCGTAGGCGTTGTACCACTGCGGGTTCTGCTCCTTGATGCGCTGCAGCGGGTTGCGGTTCATGACGATGTAGTTCGAGCCCACGTAGTGGAACGCGCCGAGGAAGCCCTGCGGATGGTTGCCCAGGTCCGCCAGGGCGAGCATGAGCCCGGCGCGCTCGTGCTTCAGCACCTGGCGCGCGCTGCGCTTCACGACCTCGAACAGGTCGGCCATGGTCCGCGCCTCGTCCAAGGCCTTGGTCAGCCGCTCGCTGGGCACGCGCGCCCATGCGTGCGCCGCAGGCTTCAAGGTTGCGGGCCCGGCTCACCGCCCGTGGAGCAGTTCACGGTCCGGACGAAGGGCGAGGTGCACGTGCTCGACCTCACGCCCGAGGTGCGCAAGCGCGTCGTGGCCAGCGGCGTGCGGGAGGGCATCGCCTGCGTCTTCGTCGCGCACAGCACGTGCGCCATCACGACGCTCGAGTTCGAGCCGGGGCTGGCGGAGGAGGACGTGCCCAACGCCCTGGACCGGCTCTTCCCCCGGCACGGCCCGGGCCTGCAGTACGGCCACGAGCGCGCCTGGCACGACGGCAACGGCCACAGCCACGTCCGCGCCGCCTTCCTCGGGCCGAGCGTGACGCTGCCGGTCAGCGACGGCCAGCCCGTCCTGGGCACGTGGCAGCAGGTGGTGCTCGTGGAGCTGGACCCGCATCCGCGCGAGCGCACCGTCTGCCTGCAGGTCGTGGGGAGCTGAGCTACCGGTCCACGAACAGCCCCGCCAAGCCTGGCGTGACGAGCGTCGTGTCGTCCGCGCGGCCGGGGAGCGAGTACGCGTCGCGCCCGTGGCCGTCGTCGAGCAGCAGGCCGCCGCCCGCGACGAGCAAAGGGTCCACGAAGTACGCCACGAGGTCGTTCGCCCACAGGTTCGGCGGCACGTAGGGCGCGGGCGCGCCCATGGGATCGCGCACCTGCCCATCGCCCTGGCCGATGCCCGGGGCGGCACCGATGAGATAGGTGTCGTCGCCGGCGCGGTCCACGAGGACGCCGGCGCTGAGGCCGCCCGTGCTGCTGTGCCCTTCGCCGTAGCCCATGGCCTCGAGGTTCGCCCGGTACGCGTCGTCGCCCGCGTCGTCGACGAGCGCGGCGGCGGCGAACACCGCGGCCGCGCCCTGGCACTTGCCGTCGCACGCGTACACGTCATCGCCGCCCCGGTCGTGCAGCAGCCCGAGCACGCCCGTTGCGACGCCGGTCACGCGGCCGAAGGCCGAGCCCTGCATGTAGCGCGAGGTGTCGTCGCAGACGCCGAGGTCGATGTTCAGCGTGCCGCCCGCCGGCATGTAGGAGAGGTACTGGTCATGGCCCCCCTCGTTGACGAGGACGCCCCAGCCGCCGAACACGCCCACGCCCTGCGCGCTGCGCACCGCGCGCAGCGTGTCGTCGCCGCTGCCGAGGTACATCAGCCCGATGCCGCCGTGGCCCATGCCCTGGCTCAGGGTCTTGGCCAGGAACGTGTTGCTGCCGGCCGTGTCGGCGAGGATGCCGACGCCGATGATGCCCGCTCCCTGCGCCCCGACGCGGCGCGGGATGAGGTCGTGCGTGCACTCCGCGTCCAGGTTCGGCACCTTGGCCACGCCGTACGTGTCGTCGCCGTCGTCGTCGAGGAGCAGGCTGGCGGTGATGAGCAGGCCGAACTCGAACTCCCCGCCGACGGCGGCGCTCGGCTGCGGGCTGCCCACCGGGCCGCTCAGCGGGTCGATGCGGGACGCGCACCGGTTCGGCTCCCCGCTGAGGAAGAAGAACCCGATGTTGCCGATGGCCAGCCAGCTCCCGCCGGCGTTGTCGTCGTACAGGTCGTTGCCCACGCGGTCGAGGATGAGGGCGTAATCACAATCGTAGAACGTGTCCCCGGTGCGGTCGAGCGCCAGCACCGGGCTGAGGTCGACCTCCGGCGGGCCGAACCCGACGCGGGGCTGGGCCGGCTTCGGGCTGGCCTCCAGGGCGAGGTACGCCGCATCCAGGCGCTGCGTGAGGGTGAGCGCCGCGCCGACGAGCAGCCCCAGGTCGAGCGGCGGCAGGTCCGCCCCGGTCCCGTGC
>JAIVGT010000106.1 GCA_020201485.1 Halobacteriales archaeon | reverse complement strand
CCCTGACGGAGCTGCTCGGCCATGCTCAGCACGGCGGGCAGCGGCTGGAAGCCCTCGACACGGGCCGTGCGCTGGCCGCTCGTGATGAGGAGCGTGGGATAGCTGTGCAGGTTCAGGCTGTGGAGCGTGGACAGCCGCTCGCGGAACTCGCGCTCCGGCTCCCCCGTCCCCAGGGCCTCGGTGAACTCGCGCGCGTCCACGCCGACCTTCGCCGCGACCTCGGCCGCGACCGCCGGCTTGCTCACGTTCCGCCCGTCGAGGTACACCGCCTCGCGCAGCGCCCGCAGGTAGGCGTCCTCCTTCTCCGGCGCGAGCAGGCGCACGGCGTGCACGTGCACGCACGCCGGATACGTGCTGTCCGGCCGGTCGCGCTCCACCGCCTCCAACCCGACGGGCATGCCGCTCGTGCGCTGCACCACGCCGAAGAAACGTTGCAGGTCGAAACCCATCTCCGCCGGGTCCGGCAGCTCCGGGAACATGCCGCCCACGACGCTCCGCACCTGCACGCCCGGATAGCGCAGCCGCAGCGCGCGGCGCACCGGCTCCCAGCCCCAGCACCACACGCTCCACGGGTCGGTCAGCAGGTCCACGCGCACCTGGCCGGGTGCGGTGGGCTCGAGGACGGGCGCGGGATGCGCAGCGAACTCGATGGCCCAGGCGCTCGGGTTCGGGCTGCTCGCGGGCGGGGGCGTGGCCACGCGGCCGGCACGGCGCGCCGGCGGCATAAGCTCGCAGGCTCGGGCTCGCTACTCCACGTCCTCGTCCGTGTCGCGCAGCGTGCCCCGCTCCAGGAAGCGGCGCGCGGCGAGCAACTGCGAGAACTCCTTGGCCAGCTCCGCGTCCTCCTCGGTCAGCGCCACCACGTACAGCCCGCGCTCGCCCATGGGGATGACGGTGTGGAAGCCGGCGCGCCGCATCTCCAGGTCGTTCCAGCGCAGCTCGGCGCGCAGCTCCTTGCGCAGGGCGACGAGCACGTGGTCCAGGTTGCCCTCGGGCTTCGCCAGCGTGGTGCGCGTGCCCTTCTCCGTCTTCCGCCGGTAGCGCGGATAGAACTTCTGGCGCTTGACCTCCACGTCCCCACCCGCGCCGCGCATGCCCGCGCGCCCGGAAAAGGCTGCCGCTTACAAGCAGCTCCGTTTCCGCTGGAAATCACGGGGCTTCGGCGGGCAACGTGAAGGTGAAAGCCGTGCCCCGGCCCAGCCCGTCGCTCGCCGCCGCGATGCGGCCGCCGTGCAGCTCGACGATGCCCTTGCTGATGAACAGGCCGAGCCCGGTGCCGGGCGGGGCCTGGTCGCCCGGCTCGTGGACCTGCGTGAACGGCTCGAACAGCTTGCCGATGTCCCCGGCCTTGATGCCGCGGCCCGTGTCGCGCACCGTGACCGCGACCTCGCTGCCCCGCGGCTCCGCCTCGACCACGATGCTCCCGCCCCGAGGCGTGAACTTCAGCGCGTTGCTCAGCAGGTTGTACACGACCTGCGTCAGGCGGCGCGCGTCGCCCGGCACGCGCAGCCCGGGCGCGGCGCGCAGCTCCAGGCTGAGCCCGCCCTGCCGCGCCGGCTCCTGGAAGCTCTCCACCGCGTCGGCGAGCAACGGCTGGAGCTCCACCGGCCGCGACTCCAGCACCATGCGCCCGGCCTGGAGCCGCGCCACCTCGAGCACGTCCTGCACGAGCTGCGCCAGGCGGTCCACGTTGCGGGACACGATGGCCAGGCTGCGCTGCTGCTTCTCGTCCAGGCTGCGCGAGCGCGCTTGCAGGAGGTCGAGCTGCAGGCGGATGGGGGTGAGGGGCGTGCCCAGCTCGTGGGCCGCGGTGTTGATGAACTGCGTCTTGAACGCGTCCAGGTCCTTGAGGCGCTTCAGCTCCCGCGCGCGCTCCTCGCTCGCCAGGCGCTCCTGCTCCACCCGCCGCAGGTCGGTCACGTCCTGGGCCACGCCCACCAGGCGCAGCTTGCCCTCCTCGCCCAGCACCTGGCCGCGGGAGTGCACGAGCCGGACCTCGCCGTCCGGCCGCACGATGCGGTACTCCCGGTCCGACCCGCTGCCCGCGCGCAGGCCGAGCGTGCCCTCGCGCACGCGCTCGCGATCCTCCGGGTGCACGACGCGCAGGAAGCCGTCGAACGTGTTGTCGAAGCCTCCCGGCGCGACGCCGAACATGCGGAACAGGCCCTCGGACCACTGGGCGCGCATCGTGGAAAAGTCCAGGGAGAAGCTCCCCATGCTCGCCACGCGCTCCGCCTCGGCGAGCAGGGCCTCGCGCTCGCGCATCAGGTCCTCGTTGCGCTTCCGGCCTGTGATGTCGGTGGTGATGACCACGGCCGCGACCGCCTCGCCGTCGCGCAGGATGGGGGCCATGCGCGCGCGCCACCACGCCGTGCCCGCGCCGTCGGGCCCCGTGCCCGGCATCTCGTAGCTCACCGTCTGCCGCTCCTCGAACACGCGGCGGTACTGCTCGCGCAGCACCGGGCGGAACTCCTCCGGCACCTGGTCCAGGACCGGCATGCCCCGCACCTGGTCGAGCGTGAGCTGGGGAGGCAGCCGGTTCACGAACTGCAGCTTGAGGTCCTTGTCCACGATGAGGATGGTGTCGGGCGCGTTCTCCACCAGGCTGCGCCAGCGCGCCTCGCTCTCCCGCACCTGCTCCTCGGCCCGGCGGCGCTCCGTGATGTCCGTGCTCACGAGCACGACCGCCTCCACCTGGCCGTCGCGCTCGATGGGGCCGAGCCGGCTCTGCAGCCAGCGCACCTCGCCGTCCGGGGCGTGCCACGGCACCTCGTAGCTCACGCTCTGCCCGGTGCCGAACACGCGGCGGTACATCTCCGCCTGGAGCGCCTGCTGCTCCGGGACGATGAACTCGCTCACCTGCCGGCCCACGACCTGCTCCAGGCTCACGCCCTGCCCAGGCCGGTTCAGGAACTGGATGCGCAGCTCCTTGTCCACGACGGCGATGAAGTCGGGCGAGTGCTCGACCAGGCTGCGCCACTTCGCCTCGCTGTCGCGGAGCGAAGCCTCGGCGCGCTTCATGGCAGTGATGTCGCTGGAGATGGCGATGACGCCCGTGACCTGCCCGTCGCGCAGGATGGGGCCCATGCTGGCGCGGTACCACACCGTCTCGCCCGACGGGCGCGTGGCGGGCAGCTCGTAGGCGACCGTGGCGCGCTCCTCGATGACGCGCCGGTACTGCTCGCGCAGCATCTCCCGGTGCTCCGCCGGGACGAACTCGTCTGCCTGCCGGCCGAGGAGCTTCTCCGGCTCGCGTCCCTCGCGCACCCGGTTCACGAACTGCACGCGCCGCTCGCGGTCTGTGATGAGGATGAACTCCGGCGCGCTCTCCACCAGGCTGCGCCAGCGCGTTTCGCTCGCGCGCAGCGCGTCCTCCATGCGCTTCTGCTCGGTGATGTCCGCGGAGACGAGCAGCAGGCGACGGGCCGGGCCCGGCTCCCCCAACGCGCCGACCGTCGTGCGGAACCAGAGGCGCGCGCCGTCCACGCCCGTCGCCTCCTGCTCCAGGACCTCCGGCTGGCCGGTGCGGGCCACCTGCGCCAGCACGACGCGGACGTGCTCGCGCGCGCCCGGCGGGCTGAGCGCGACCAGGTTCTCCCCGACGGTGCTGCCCGGCGGGCGGCCGTGCACCGTCCGGTTCTGGAACAGGATGGTCCCGTCCTGCTCGCACAGGGTGACGATCTCCGGAGCGTGCTCGACCAGGCTGCGCCAGAGCGTGGCCGTGTCGCCGAGGGCCTCGGCCGCCTTGGGGTCGGGGCCATCCGCCCGGGGCAGGCGGGCACCTTGGAGCACCCCGTCCGGGGGGCTCGGCATCGGAGGCTGGTGCGCCGCCATCGGAACGGGCACGCGCGTCTGGGCTCAAACGTTTTCCCCGCGCAACCCCCGACCACGGCCGGTGGTGCCTGGGCGCGGCGCGCCGTTCCGGCGGCGCAGCAGGCGCTGGCGCAGCACGCCCCGCTCCCGACCGGCGGCGAGGTGGGCGACGAGGATGCGCTCCACGCTGCTCGCGAACGGCTCGTACTCCTCCATCCAGTAATGCTCCTTCTCCGCGCCCTTCGGGCCGTACTGCGGGCCGAACGGGTTGCGCAGGTCGCAGATGCGATGGACGGGCTCGTGGTACAGCGTGTCGTACGCTTCCTGGATGTGCGGATCCTCGCCCGGGTCCTTGCCGTCCCACCAATGGTCGAGCAGGCCGAGCGCTGTGTCGCTCCCGAGGGCGGTGATGCCGAGGCAGTAATC
>JAIVGT010000303.1 GCA_020201485.1 Halobacteriales archaeon | reverse complement strand
CACCGGAGCCGCGCACGGCGTCTCCCCTGCTTGAGGGTTGGCGCACGCCAAGGGCCAGATGCGAGCACCGATGCAAGGGACCCGCGCAGGTCAACCTCGCGATGCGCCCAATCTCAGCGCATCCCGCGCGGCGGGCCCGGCCCGCGCCCTTCCTCGCGCTCCACGAAGGGCTGCGCGAAGAGGTGGTACTTCTCGTGCGTGCCCGTGATCTCCATCTCGATGCGGTGCGCGAGCAGCTTCTGCGGCTGGTGCAGGGCCTTGACGCGCGTGTCGAGGTCGGTCAGGCTCTGGAACTTGCCCCGCTTGCGCTCGTCGAGGATGGCCCACATCAGCTTCTTGCCCAGGCCGGGCAGCAGCTCCAGCATGTGCATGCGCGTCGTGATGGGCCCGGCGGTGTTGAAGAACTCCACGAAGCGCGACTCGTCCGCCCGGACGATCTGCTCGATGACCGGGCGCAGCTCGCTCTGCGCGGCGTGCGTGATGTCCTCGAAGCGCACGCGGCCGCGGACGTGGTCGATCTTGTCCTTCAGGGCCGGCTCCTTGCCCACGTGCACCCGGTCGCCGACGAGGAGCGCGGCGTCGCTCTTGGGCACGAGCTCGAGGAGGACGAAGTTGCGCTCACCGACGGCGTAGGCCAGGGGCTCCTTGCTGCGTGCCTGGTCCGGCCTACCCCGGGGTAAGTAGTCCAGGATGTAGGCGTAGTCCTCCATGCTGCGCGCACCACGTTACAGGTACGTCTGAACCGTTTCCAGGATTTTAGAGATTTCGTCCGCATCGAGCTGGAAACGCTCTTTCGCGAAGATCGTCCGCACGTCATCCGGATGCGTGGGCAGCAAGTCGGCGATTTTCACGGCGTAGGGCGGGGTGATCTTGGGGCTGACCTTCGTCAGCCGGTCCAGCAGCTCCATCGCCTTGTCGGCGTCGAGCTTCACGGCGAACGCGCGGGCGTGCTCCAGGGCGAGCTTCTGCTCGTAGCTCAGCTCGCCGCGCTCCCGCTCCGCCGCCTCCAGCAGCGCGCGGACCTCGGGCAGCGACACGAGCCGCCCCTCGCTCTGGTGTTCCTCGGGCATGGTCTCAAGCAGAGCGCGCATGGGTCGCCTTCACGTTGCTCGCGCGGATGTGCTCGGGGCGCGTGATGAGGGTCTTGTGCTTGTTCCCCACGGGCAGGTCGACGACGTAGCAGTCGCCCTGCTTCTCGACGACGGTGCCCGTCAAGCCCTGGAACCGGCTGTGGGGCATGCCGCCGTGGATGCTGGCGTTGATGATGACGTCCACCCGCGCGCCGGGCGCGAACTCGCGCAGCGTGTGGCTGGGCGGGGGCTGGCCCCGCGTGCGGTGCGACTTGCTGAGCTTGTGCCGCGTCTTGCTGCGGGGTCCGACGGAGCGCTTGACCATGTCCTTCACCTGGATGCGGATGATTGCGACTGCGCCCTCCGCTGCTCCGCACTGGGCGCGGACCGCGGGGGCTCCTGCACGCCGACGACGTCCAGCTCGGTCACCCGGGCTTGCACCCCCAGGAGCTCCGTCAGGCTCGGACGCGTGCGCCCGCCATCGCCGCTCACGAGCTCCTTGATGTACAGCCCGGCCTCGCCCTGCACACGCAGCAGGGCCTCGCCCGGCGCACACTGCTCGACGGCGATGTCGTGCACGGTCCGCTGCCTGGTCAGCATCGCCCGCCGGTGCTCGACCCGGGAAGGCGTGCGCTGGTCCACGGCGCGGCTCCGTAACCCAGCAACTGCTTGATAAAGCTTTGCCTGGTCCACGTCGGCCTCGAACACGACGCGCGCGCGGTACTCCTTCACCGCGTCCGCCGCCTTCACCCAGGCGACCTCGTCGCGCTGGCTGGCGCGCAGGCCGAGCACCTCGACCTGGCCGGGGCCGTTCGCGTTCATCGCCTGCTCCAGGGCCTGCAGGTCGCAGGCGCGCGTGCGCGGCTCCTTCAGTTCAAGAACAAAGGGCCGGCCCGTGCCGAGGCAGCGCGCGTCGATGTCCTCCCGCCCCATGCCGTGGAAGTCCGCATCGCGCGCCCGGAACGCCGCGAGGGCCGGAGCCTGGATGAGCTCCTGCACGCTGCTCGCGTACTGCTTGCCGGTCAGGCTGCAATGGATGCAGCCCAGGCCCTTGCACCGCCGGCACGGCCACTTCGTCTGCGGCAGGTCGCGGACGTTCTTGCGGTAGCGTCCATACAGGAACAGCGGTGCGACCTGCAGCTCGACGACGTCGAAGCGCGTGTCCACCACCGCCTGCACGTCGGGCTTCTTCAGGTCCGCTTCCTTGCCCGTGAGGGCGGCGACGCGCTTCCCCACCTCGCGGTTCAGCTCGCTCGTGATGGCCTCGGCCTCGTTCGTGGCTTGGGCGTGGGCCAAGGCCTCGCGCCCGACGAGGTCCTCGTCCACCCGCGTACCGATGAGGAACGTCTTGAACTCCAGGTCGCCCAGCCGCTCCACGACGAGCGCTGCGAGCGCATCCAGCTCGCCGAGCAGGCCCTCGCACAATGCGCACGCGCCGACGGGCACGGTGGGCGCGCCGAGCTGCTCGCGCAGCATCCGGCCCCGCGCGTCGTTGCCCAGGCCCGTTCCCACCTTGCCGAAGGCGCGTCCCAGGCAGCGGTCGCAGGCCGGCCAGCCGGCGAGGATGCGGCGCGCGGCGCTGGCGTGCGCGTCGGTGAACGGCTCCACGGAGGCGCGCAGCGCGGGCCGCGCTTAATTATCCTTGCCGTAGCCGAGCGTGCCCTGGTACCACACGCTGCCGTTCTGGCCGGCGGTGCCCGGCCCGCTGTAGCTGTCGCTCCCCGCGCCGTCGTAGAACACGCCGACCCCCACGCTGTACGGAGCGGGCATGGGCACGTAGATCCAGCCCCGGCCGCCGCCGCTCAGCTCGTACCGGTCGTTGCCCGCGGAATCGGCGAGGATGCCCGTCGCCATGGTGTGGCTCGTGCCCTGCGCGATGGCGGCGTAGGGCGGGCTGCTGTACCAGGCGTGGTAGCGGTCGTCGCCGCCCGTGTCGAGGAGCGCGCCGAGCCCGTCGCTGCTGCCCACGCCCTGCACCATCATCTGGCCGGCGTACGCGTCGTTGCCGCTCACGTCGTGCAGCAGGCCGATGCCGCCGAGCATGGCGAAGCCCTGCCCGCGGAACAGGCCGTCGCCGCCGTAATGGTCGTTGCCGCTCGCGTCCACGAGCACGCCGAGGCCGGTGAGCCCGTACCCTTGCGAGGTGGCGACGGCGCTGTACGTGTCGTCGCCGCCCAGGTCGAGCAGGATGCCAACGCCGAGCGCGCCCGCGCCCTGCCCGCCGGCGAAGGCGTGGTAGCTGTCCGAGCCGCCTAGGTCCAGGCTGACGCTGACGAGCGCGCCGAACACGAGCGGCTGCGACTCCGTGGGGAGCTGGTGGAACTCGGCGTCCGTCGAGGCGTCGCGCACGGCCGGGTCACCGACGCCGAGCGCGTACGCCAGCCCGTACGCCGGGAAGAGCATGGAGCCGCCCGCGCTGTTGAGGTAGGTGTCGTCGCCGCCCAGGTCGAGCGTGAGGATCTGCACGTGCGAGTCCCATGCCGAGCGGTTCACGTCGTTGCCGCGGTACTCGTCCGCGCCGTAGCTCCCGATCTGCACCAGGCCGTAGGGGTCGCGGAAGTCGTCCGGCTGGTCCTGGGGGTCCACGGCGTGCGCCTCGACGCGGCCCTTGCCCCAGTCCTCGAGCGCCGGCAGGCCCTGCTCGACCGCGCTGAGCACGCTGAGCCCGCTCGCCACGATCGTGGCGCGGTCCACGGTGCGCGCGACCTCGCGCGCGCGGTCCCCGTCGTCGCAGCCCGGCCGGTCGGGCGTGGGGCCGAGGCGCGTGCATTGGTAGAGGAGGGCGTAGTCGTCGGGCGCGAGGCGGCCGAGGTCGGCGTTGATGGCGGTCTGCGCCTGGGCGATGGCGTCCACGATGAGCGCCGCGGGGCGCGCGACCTCGACGGGCACGGCCTCGGCCGCGTCGTGGAGCCGCACGCGCTGCTCGGAGCTGACGGGCAGGCCGAGCGCGACGTAGGCCCGGAGGACCGCGGCCTCGAGCGCGCCCGCCCCCTCCTCGTGCACGAAGCTCGCGGCCCAGGCCGCTCGCCGTCCCGCTCTGGAGGAGGATGGCGTCGTGCGGGTCCACGCGCACCGCGGCCAGCGCCGGCGGGATGGGGGGCGGGGGCGGCTCCGGCGGACCGGTCTCGACGACGCGCGGGCCGAGCTCGGGCCGCTGCACCTCGGACGGGACCTGCCAGGCCGGGGCGCGAGGGGCCTGCGGCGCGCCGGGCAGGCCATCCCGTGCTGCGGGGGCCGGGGGGGCGGCGGGCGCGTCAGGGAGCGCCGGGGGATTCGGGACATCGGCGTCGGGGGCGGCGGGGAGCGAGCCGGGGACATCGGGCAGCGCCGGCGCGCCCGGCACCTCGGGAAGGCTGGACGGGACGAGGCGCTGCGCTGCCGGAGCCCCGACGAGGAGGCCGGAGCTGAGCACGAGCAGCACGAGCGCGGCGGTCGCGGTCCGGCGATGCGCCATGCCGAGCGCTCGGGACCGCGCTCCTCTTGCCGTTGTCGCGGGGGGCAAAGTCCCGTGCGCCCGCTCGCAT
>JAIVGT010000302.1 GCA_020201485.1 Halobacteriales archaeon | reverse complement strand
GCCCAAGGGCGAGAAGATCCGCGTGAACGAGGACAAGTGCACGCACTGCGGGCTGTGCTTCGGGCCGTGCCCCGTCGTGGACTTCGACCCGAACAAGTTTTTTGAGTGGTGAATTCGGAAAAAGACCCCTCCAAGGGTCTACCAGACCGGTCAGAGCGAGATGACGTCCTGACCAGGAAGCAACGGCAAGGAAAAAGGCACACGGATGGCACGCTAGACGCGGACGTGTGATTCTACAGCGGCGCGTGCGACTTCATCGACGACGCCAGCGGCGCGCAGAAAGGCCTGGGCGTGCCCGAGGTCGGCGCGCTCCCCGCCGGCACGCAGTTCGTCGTCGTGGACGGCTTCCTCGGGACGGGCGGCTTCACGCTCACCCTCGGCTAGTTGCGCGGCCAGCCCCGCTTCGGCTCCTTTGCCTCGGACTCGGCCGGCTCTCCCCCCTGGCCGTTGCGCGGCTCGCCGCCGGTGCCCGATTCCGCCGCGGAATGCACCCAGGGATGCGTGGCGAAGCGGTAGCAGGCCTGGGGCGTGAGGACGTAGAACGTCCGGCTCGCGTGGTCGAGGAGGACGCGCGTGCGCGCCTCGGCCGCCATGTCCACCAAGTCGCCGAGGCTGCCCAGGTCCACGATCGGGCCCCAGTCCCCGGTCGGCTCCATCGGCCCCTCGACCTCCGTGACCCACATGCCGAACTTGCCCAGGTCGCGCTCCATCTCGGCGGCTTCCGGCGGCGGCCCGCCTCCGCGCGGCTTGCGGCCGACCGCGCCGGCGAAGCCGAGCCCGAGCATGCCGAGCCCGAGCCCGGCGAGCGGGATGGGCGCGCCGAGCAGGCCGGCGAGCCCGGCGCGGGACTCGCGCACGCTCACCACGCTCAGGCCGTGGTCGCGCACGCTGCGCGCCTCGTCCGCCGTCGGCAGCATGTACATCGGGCCGTCGAAGGCCACGGGCAGCGTGTACGCGCTGCTGTTCCGCACCTCGCCCCACGAGGCGTGGAACGTCGATGCGACGCGCGCCAGCACGGTCCAGTGCAGCTTCGCCTCGCCCAGGCCGAGGGCGCGCATGCCGTCTTGCACCTGCGCCGTCATCGCCGGCAGGTCGGCATGGCCGACCATCGTCAGCGGCTCGCCCGCGCTGCTGCTGCCGTTCGCGAGCGGGAACTCCAGGCTCCACAAGGCGCGCCCGTCCTGGGTCTCGCTGCGCACCTGCACGACCAAGTTCCCAAGCGCCGCGGCGTCGGTCGCCGCGGGCTGCGCCACCTTCCACACGAACGTGACGTCGAAGCTCGGGCTGATGCTGCTGAAGTACGCCGGCTCGCCCATGCCGAGCACGGTGCCGTTCGCGAACATCGGCGAGGCGCGCTGCACGGGCACGGTGTAGGTGAACGCGCCTTCCTCGCCCCAGGCCTGGGCCACGCTTGTCGTCTCCGCGCGCGCCACGTGCCCATACGCCTGCATGCCCCACACCGCGCTGAGCACGAGGAGGAGCGCGCTCGCTGCCGCGAGGGGCGCGCGGTGGGCGCGCGCGGCGCGGAGGAGCGGCTGCATCGCGTCCAGGGGGTTGCTCAGCATGGCGGGAGGGCGCAGTTGGGTTTGAACGACAAAGATTATGGACAAATCCGGTTGCTCAGCATGGCGGGAGGGCGCAGTACTTGACGGTCACGGTGATGCTCGGGACGGTGCTGCGGAACTTGGAGCCGGTGCCGTCGATGGTGCCGGTGAAGGTGTAGGTGCCGGGCAGGAGGCCGGAAGGCCCGGTGAACTTGACCGCGCACACGCTGCCCACGGCGGTGTTCGCCGCGCACTGCGTGACGCTCGTGACGACGGCGCTCGGGTCGGAGGTCTTCGTGAAGGTGAACGTCGTCGCGACCTTGCCGCCGTTCGTGACGTTGATGCCGGACTGGGCGGTGTAGCCGAGCACCGTGCTCGCGCTCATGACGCCGGTGCCGATGCCGTCGTAGGCGCTGCCCGTGCCCACGACGCTCGCCGAGGAGGAGCGCGTGCTCGACGTCGTGGCGTTGAAGGCGCTGCTCCCCGCGCCGAGCGTGAGCGCGACCGCGACGATGGCGAGCGCAGCGGGGAGCTTGTGGTCGCGCCTCACGGCCGCACCTCCCGCCCGCGCGGGCCGAAGAGCAAGCGCGCCGGCACGGCGGCCAGGCCTGCGCCGAAGGACCAGGCACCGGCGGCGACGACGAGGAACGCCCCGAGCAGGAGGGCGGGCGCGCCGGGGAGCACGCGGTGGAGCGCGAGCATGGCCTCCGGCGGCAGGAACGCCGGGTAGCGCCAGACGTGCACCGCGTCCTGCTGCAGGCCGATGTCCGGGCCGGCGCGCTCCGCGACGGGCGTGACGGACTCCTGCCCGGGCAGGAGCAGGGCGGGCGCGGCCTCGAAGACGGTGCGCGCCGTCGGGTCGAGGATGACGACCGTGGGCATGAAGGCCAGGCCCTCCACGTGGAGGTCCCGGTGCACGTCGTGGCCGGGCGCGGCGCTGCGCTCCTGGCCGGGCGGCGGGCTCTCCGTCACCACCATCTCCAGGCCCACGTCCTCGCGCGCCGCGCTCGCGGCGTACAGCGTCGTGGTCGCCAGGAGGAGCATCGTCCCGAGCGCGACGTGCTTGCCCAGGACGCCGCGCGGCAGGATGCGTTGGAGCGCGCGCTCGAAGCGCGCCGCGGACGGGCTGCGCGGCCCGCGGGCGCGCGTGGCGCGCGTGCGCGGCAAGGCAAGGAGCACGAGGCTGGCGGCGAGCGCGACGTAGGCGAGGAGCTGCGCCGTGCTCCCGCTCCACAGCTCGAGCTGGCGGAAGAACGTGCCCGCCTGGAGCATGGGCAATGCCAAGGCGGGGATGACGAGCAGGCTCCCGCCCGAGGCGAGCGGCACGCCGAGGACGCGGTCGGGCGTGACGGGCGGCTCCCCTGCCGCCTGGTCCGTGCCCGGGTTGGCGTCGCCCTTCGTGAGGAGGCCGCCGTCCTGCAGCCCGACGACGCGGTGCACCGCCGGCATGCCGCGCAGCACGCTCTGGTAGAGAACGACCTCGCCCGGCGCGGCGTCGCGCGCCAGCGGGTTCACGAGGAACACGTCGCCCACGTGCAGCGTGGGCAGCATGCTCTCGCTCGCCACGTAGCTCACCACCGGGTGCCCGAGCAGGCCGGGCCCGACGACGAGCATGGCCACGCCGGCGAGCGCCCACGTGCCCATGCCGTGCCTGGCCCGGGCTCGCCGTGGGTGCGGTTGCCCGTTGTGGCGTTCGTTGCGGGGCATGGGCTACCGGTTCGCATCCACCTGGATGGTGCCGCTGACGCTGCTGCCGGAGGAGAGGGCGTTGGCCTGGACCATGACGCCGAGGAACAGCTTGCTGCCGACGGCGACCGTGACCTGGGTCGTCGCGGCCGTGTAGCAGGAGTTGTCCATGGCCCCGGTGGTGGTCTTGAGGCAGACCTTCACCGTGCCGGAGGTGGCCGTGGCGTTGACCTGGACCTTGACCGAGGCTGTGCCTTGGTTCGTGATGTTGACGAGGTCGTCGAAGTAGTAGGTGGCGTCAGGGTTCACGCCCGTTCCCGTGGCGACGCCGCTGCCGAAGCTGATGCCGATCTTGCCGCTGCCCGCCTGCGTGACGAAGCCGGCGTGCGCGCTCGCGCCGTTCGCGCTCAGCGCGAGGTACGCGGCGCTGTCACCGACGACGCTCGCGCTCACGGCGCGCGTGCTCGTCGAGGCGGCGTTGAATGCCGAGGCGGCGTACACGCCGGCAGCGAGGGCGATGACGAGCAGGAAGAGCTGGAAGGGGCTGCGCAAGCGGAAACCTCGACGAGGTGTTGTCTCTGTCGCTTCCTCGCACAAAAGGGGGGCTCGGGGGACGTGCGGCCCTCGGCCCCGTCGCGCGTGCCGGCCCGCCTGCAGCCTCCCCGCGCCCGGCTCCGCCCTGAAGAGCCCCCCGGCTGGGGGACCTTCGGGCCTGGGCGGGCGCGGGCCGCCGCCCCGACCTTTGCCTCAGCGGTTCGCGTCGACGTTGATGGTGCCGCTCACGGTGCCGCCGCTGCTCAGGCTGGTCGCCGCGACCATGACGCCGAGGTAGAGCTTGCTGCCCACGGCCAGCGACACCTCGCTCGTCGAGGTCGCGTAGCAGCCGTTGTGCATCTGGCCGGTGCTCGTCATGAGGCAGACCTTCACCGAGCCGGAGCTGGCGGTGGTGTTGACCTGGACCTTCACCGTGGACGTGCCCTGGTTCGTGATGTTGACGAGGTCGTCGAAGTAGTAGCTGCCGTCGGCGTTGACG